>NZ_JAELVH010000120.1 GCF_019399235.1 Streptomyces poriferorum
CGCCGTTCGGTCCCGGTCCGCCCGGACCGGGACCGAACGGCGCCCGGCCGTCGAGGTCCGGGGTGAGGGCCGAGGTGCCGGTGGCCGGTCCCGTGGTGGGGCCGGACGGTCCGGGCGTACGGACCCCGAGGTTCGGTGTGGAGCGGGGCCCGCCCGCGCCGTCGCCACCGAAGGCGTCGGAACCGGGTGCGCCCGGGTCGCCGGCGCGCTGCGGTCCGTCGGAGAAGTAGGGCAGATCGGCGCGGGGGCCACCCGGGGGCGGGCTGGACGGGCCGGAACCCGGACCGTCCGGCCGGCTGCCCGAGCCACCGGCCGCGAAGCCGGCGCCATCGGTGCCACCGGGACCCTCAGGACCACCGGCCCGGAAACCGGCACCATCCGTGCCACCGGGACCCTCAGGACCACCGGCCCGGAAACCGGCGCCGTCCGTCCCGTCGTTCGGCGGAGTGCCCGACGGGGCGCTCGCGCCCGCCGGACCGGCTGCCGGGGACTTGCGCGGTGCGAACCAGTCGCTGCCGCTCTTCTCCCTGGCCGGCTTCTCCGCCGCGGACTCCGCCGCGACAGCGGTGTCCCGCGACTCGGGCCCGGGCACGGCCGGCGCCGCCTGCGCGCCGTTGGACGCGGAGGCGCCCGGGCGCGGGGTGGAGCCGGTGCGCTCGCCACCGGAGCCGTCGACGTCGCTCATGGGCGTACGCATGACGACCGGAGGGATGGGCCGCGAGCCCGGAATGTTGATCCGGATACGCGTCGTCAGCGTCGTCTCGGTCCTCGGCTCGTCGGACTGAGGCGGATCCGCAGGCTCCGGGGACTCCTCCGGGGCGTCCTGCGAAGGGTGCAGCGACGGATACTGGCGGGATCCGTACGGCGGCGTACCCGAGGGGTACGCGGCTCCTCCGCGGCCCTGGGGCCCGGAGGACGAACTGTCAGTTTCACGACTCAAAGCAGGTTCTCCCGATTGGCTCCGCCGCCCGTACTTCCCCCATGCCGCAGGCCAGGGGACGGCTCGGCGCGCGAACCACCTTACTGGCCGCGGCCGACAGACACCCCGCGACCGGGGGAAACGACTGCGCACCCCCCGGACGGACAGGGGGCATTACGGGATGGGACGTGGCACATTACTTGCCAGGTCGGCCGCTGTCGGCCCCCAGTTGGGGCGCCCGCGACATGGTGGCACAGATCACAGCGATGGCCATGCCGCCCAGCATGAAGAGGGCGAGGCCCAGTTCGTTCCCGAAGACGTAGTCCCCTTCCGGTCTTCCGCCCAGCAGAAGAATGACCGAAATCAGCCATCCCGCTGCGGGCGCCAGGGCTCCCGGCTGTGTGCCCATCAGGGTGCGGCCGCCGTAGAAGAGCCCGGTGGCGGCGAGCAGGGCGAGCAGCAATCCGCCGGGGAACCAGGCGGATTGGACGAGCGTTCCGGCGATGCCGACGAGCGCGCCGAGGACCGCCAGGCCCAGCAGCGCGGCGATCCGGCGAGGGTTGAGGGGCGCGGCCAGGCCGGTGGCCGGAATGTCCCTCGGAGGTGCGTTGGTCCGCGCGGCCCGCGGCCTGCTGCCGCTCATCGGTGCGCCTCCGTGCCCGCGAAGAGATCGTGTTCCCGGGTTCCGTCCACGGCGCCGGAGGCACCGTTCACCAACTCGTAGTACTCGGTGGTGAGAACGGGCTGCCCCAGGTCGTTCGACAGTGCGAAGAAGGGGCCGTCGATCGCGATCTGGGTGGCGTGCGCCCGCATCGCCGCGGCTTTCGCCTCGCTGTGTCCGGTGCCGTCGATCTCGGTGGTGACCAGGGTGTCGTCCACCACGCCCGGCACGTCGTCGATCTCGGCGATACCCGGGAACACGTCCGGGGCGGTGGCCCGCAGCCGGGCGAAGCCCTCCTCGACGACCGAACGCGGCACCCGGTTCCAGTAGGTCTTGGCGATGGTGTGCGCGGCGCCGGAGCCGGTGCGGTACGCGGGGTCGGCGGCCAGTTCCGCGGCGCGCGTCGCGACCCGGTGCGCCTGGATGTGGTCGGGGTGCCCGTAGCCGCCCTCGGGGTCGTACGTCACCAGGACCTGGGGGCGCACCTCACGGATCACCTCCACGAGGTACCCGGCGGCCTCGTCGACGTCGGCGGACCAGAAGGCGCCCGGGCGGTGGTTCTGCTCGGCGCCCATCATTCCGGAGTCGCGGTACCGGCCGGCACCGCCGAGGAGGCGGTGGTCGGTGACCCCCAGTTCCTTCATCGCCGCAGCGAGTTCGCCGCTGCGGTAGGGGCCCAGGGAGTCGTCCCGGTCCGCGGCGAGATGCGCGAGGGCGGGCGGGATGATCTCGCCCTCCTCGCCGAGCGTGCAGGTCACCAGCGTGACCAGGGCGCCGTCGGCCGCGTACCTGGCCATGGTGGCGCCGTTGTTGATCGACTCGTCGTCGGGGTGCGCGTGCACCAGGAGCAGACGCCGGGCGGGAAGGTCCGTCATGGGGACCACCCTACGAGCCGACGGTCCCCAGGAGCCACGGCGGCCACCCTCCGGCCACCGCGGGACCACACATCCCGCACGCACCGAAAGGCACCGAAGGAGCACGCGTGCCGCGGACGCCGAGAGGCGTCGCAGGGCCACGCACGGTCGCAGGCGTCAGAACTTGATGCCTCCGATCACGCCGGCCAGGTTCGTGGTCAGCTCGGAGATGCTGGGCGCTATGGACGAGCTGGCGAGATAGAAACCGAGCAGCATGCAGACGACCGCGTGTCCGCCCTTCAGTCCGGATTTCCGGATCAGCAGGAAGACGACGATCGCCAGCAGCACCACCGCCGAAATCGAGAGCGCCACGGCGGTTCACCTCCATCTGTACGGTCGGAACGGGCAGCACGCATGGAGCCAGCAGGTTCATACCCACCGAGCGCTACGGATCATAACTATCCGTGGCAAGGCATTGATCGGGGCACAGCAGCACGAGGGGCGCACGGACGGTGGGCCGGCCGATAGGTTCGGCATATGACTTCGCCAGAGATCACCTTCCCGCTGCAGTTGGCACGGACGATGCGCTTCACCCTCGGTGCACCGCGCGCGTTCACGGTTTCACCCGATGGTGAACGGGTCGTCTTCGTACGCTCGGGTTCGGGTACCGACCGCTCGGGCCGGCTCTGGGTGCTGGACCTGAGCGACGGCGCGGCCCCCCGGGAGCGGGTCGTGGCCGATCCGGCGGTGCTGCTGGGCGGTTCGGCGGAGCGGCTCTCGCCCCAGGAGCGGGCCCGCCGTGAGCGGAGCCGCGAGGGGTCGTCGGGGATCGTCGGCTACGCGGTGGACGCGGCGGCCGAGTTGGCGGCGTTCGCGCTCTCGGGGAAGGTGTACGTCGCCGAGCTGCGGGCCGGGACGGCACGCGCCCTGCCCGTACCGGGCCCGGTGATCGATCCGCGCCCCTCCCCCGACGGGCGACACATCGCATACGTGTCCAAGGGCGCGCTGCGCGTCGTGGGCGCCGATGGCGAAGGGGACAGGGCACTCGCCGAGCCGGAGGACGCGGACGTCTCGTACGGGCTCGCGGAGTTCATCGCGGCCGAGGAGATGCAGCGCCCGCGGGGCTTCTGGTGGTCGCCGGAGTCGGACCGGCTGCTCGTCGCCCGGGTCGACGACAGCCCCGTGCAGCGGTGGTGGATCGCCGATCCCGCGAACCCGGACCGCAAGCCGGCCGAGGTCGCGTACCCGGCGGCCGGGACGCCCAACGCTGTGGTGCGGCTCTTCGTCGTCGGCCTGGCCGGACAGCGCACCGAAGTGGTCTGGGACCGGGCGCGGTTCCCCTACCTGGCGCAGGTGCACTGGTCGTCGGACGGGGCCCCGCTGCTGCTCGTCCAGGCCCGTGACCAGCAGAGTCAGCTCTACCTCGCGGTGGACCCGGAGACCGGGGCGACCCGGACGGTGCACGTGGACGAGGACCCCGTGTGGCTGGACCTGTTCCCCGGAGTGCCCGCGTGGGCGCCGGACGGGCGGCTGGTGCGGATCGCGGACGAGGGCGGGGCTCGGGTCCTCGCGGTCGGGGACCGGCCGCAGACCGGGGCCCAGTTGCAGATCCAGGCGGTGCTGGACATCGGGGAGTCCGACATCCTCGTCACGGCGTCGGCGGGTGAGCGGGCCACCGAGGCGGAGATCGGCGAGAGCCACGTCTACCGGGTCAACGAGTTGGGCGTCGAGCGGGTCTCGGAGGGCGCGGGCGTACACACGGCGGTCCGGTCCGGCAGGGTGGCCGTCATGGTCTCCACCGCGTTGGACGCGCCGGGATCGACGGTCCGGGTGTTCCGGGACGGGAAGCAGATCGCCACCGTTCCCAGTCACGCGGAGCAGCCGGTCCTGTCCGCGCGGCCGCAGCTCACCGAAGGGGGCGCACGGCGGATTCCGTGCGCCGTGATGCTCCCCACCGGCTACAAGGAATCGGATGGTCCGCTTCCGGTCCTGATGGATCCGTACGGTGGACCGCACGGCCGCCGGGTCCTCGCCGCCCACAATCCGTACCTGACCTCGCAGTGGTTCGCGGACCAGGGTTTCGCCGTGATCGTCGCGGACGGCCGCGGCACCCCCGGCCGCTCGCCCGGCTGGGAGAAGGCCGTCAAGCACAATCTCGCCCTCACCCTCGACGATCAGGTCGAGGCGCTGCACGCCCTCGCGGAGCGGTTCCCGCTGGACCTCGGCCGGGTGGGCATCCGGGGCTGGTCGTACGGCGGCTTCCTGGCCGGCATGGCGGCCCTGCGCAGGCCCGACGTCTTCCACGCGGCGGTCGTGGGCGCTCCGGTGACCGACCAGCGGCTGTACGACACCCACTACACGGAGCGCTACCTCGGCGACCCGGCGACGCAGCCGGAGGTGTACGCGTACAACTCGCTGCTCACCGACGAGGGGCTCTCGCACGCCGCCGACCAGGTACGGCCGATGATGATCATCCATGGACTGGCGGACGACAACGTGGTGGTCGCGCACTCCCTGCGGCTGTCGCAGGCGCTGCTCGCGGCGGGCCGCCCGCACGAGGTGCTGCCGCTGAGCGGGGTGACGCACATGACCCCGCAGGAGAAGGTGGCGGAGAACCTCCTGCTGCTCCAGGTGGACTTCCTGAAGCGGTCACTCAGCAGGTAGGGCTACCAGCCCGGCGGCGGCTGCGAGGGCGGCGGGGGCGGTCCGAAGCCTCCGCCCTGCGGGTATCCGTAGCCGCCGCCCTGCGGGTATCCGTAGCCCGGGGCCGGCGGCTGCTGCTGCCCCGGGTAAGGGGTGGGGTTGTAGCCGGGGGGGCCGAATTCCGGGGGTCCGTACCCGGGTCCCGGCCCCGGCCCGTACGGTCCGGGTACGTCGGCGAATCCCCTGGGTGCCAGCGCGATCAGCACCACCAGCGCGGCGAGCAGCTCGAAGATCCAGCTCAGGAGCGTGAGCTGGGTCTCCGTCGGCAGCGAACCGAAGTGGTCGAGCAGGTCGTAGTGCACGACCCGGACCACCCCCAGCACCCCGCCGGGCAGCAGCAGCACGGCGGCCACCAGCCCGAACGGCCGCGCGTGCACGGCGTGGAAGAGGGCGCTCGCCCCCGCGACGAGGCAGATCAGCGCCAGCGCGGCGGTGCCCCAGCCGGGCGGCGGGTCGATCACACCGTGCGGGACCCGGTCACCGCCCACGTACCACTCGGGATAGATCTCGGGGTACCGCACCATCTGGCGGATCTCCCAGGCGATCAGCACCGCTCCGGCCGCGCCCAGCATCAGGAACGCGGCGACGGAGGCGCCCGGGCCGGGCCGGGTGGGCAGTTGTTCGTAGGAGTCGGCCGGCGGGCGGCGGCCGGCCCCGGCGGTGATGAACAGCGCGATGCCCGCGGCGAGGGCCACGAAGGCACAGATGAGGGCCCGTGAACGCAGGTCGTCGGAGAAGACCGACTCCATCCGGTGGCTCCCGATGCCCCAGAGCCCGGGCAGCCGTACGGCGAGGGTGATCACTCCGGTGGCGACGAGCACGGTGGCGGCGACCGACGAGCGCAGCGCGGCGACGGTGGCTGCGGCGTACACGACGAGGAGGGCGACATCCAGGGGTGAGGTCGCGGGCATCGCCCGCGGACGCGCTTCACCGAAACCGGCCCAGTAGCGCCACAGCTGGTCGGCGTCCACGGCCCTGATGTCCCGTACGAGCCAGCTCGCGACGATCAGGGCGAGCACCGCGCAGAGAGCGGCGCCGGTCACTCTTGCTCCACGGGTGAGTATCACCCCAGCGATACTCCACCGCGCCCGGCCTCCCGACAAGAGGGCCGCCGGCGCGGTCCGTCGGGCGACCGGCCGGAGGGACGAGAGTCCTTCCGGCCGGTCCACGGCACCCGCACGGCCGTACGCAGTCCATGCTGACGGGTCCGTATATCGGACGTGAGACGCCCGAGTTGCCCTCGCGTTAACGGTCCGTCGGCTCAGCTGACCCGGCTGCTGCCGGAGGGC
Source organism: Streptomyces poriferorum (assembly GCF_019399235.1). GTDB lineage: Bacteria > Actinomycetota > Actinomycetes > Streptomycetales > Streptomycetaceae > Streptomyces > Streptomyces poriferorum. The sequence continues at coordinate 6,427 of NZ_JAELVH010000120.1, forward strand.
GGTGGCGGGCCGTCGTCCTCGTTCCCCGCCTCCGGCTCCGGCTCCGGCTCCGGCGAGGGCTCCGGCGAGGGCTCCGGCGAGGGCTCGGACCCGGCTTCGGGTGACGGCCCGGGCTCCGACTCCGGCTCCGCCCGCGCCGACGGTTCCGACCCCGGCTCCTCCCGTGCCGCCGACGGTTCCGACTCCGGCTGCGCATCCGGCCGAGCATTCGACTGCGGGGGCTTCCGGGCCTCCCGGTCCACCTTCTCCACATCCGGTCCGACCCCCGCGGCGCCCGCGGCGCCTTCGGCGCCCTGGCCGTCCTCGCCCACCTGCTCCAGCGTGCCCTCCGGCGGCACCACCCGCTTCTCCTCCGCGAAGTGGCAGGCCGAATCGTGCTTGGCCGGACTCTCCGTCAGCCGGAAGGCCGCCGGGACCGCCAGCAGCGGGACCTCCAGCTCGCACCGCTCCTGCGCCTTCCAGCAGCGGGTACGGAAGCGGCAGCCGGACGGCGGGTTGGCGGGCGATGGGACGTCGCCGTGCAGGATGATCCGCTCGCGGTACTCGCGCGCCATCGGGTCCGGCACCGGCACCGCGGAGAGCAGCGCCTGGGTGTACGGATGCGTCGGGTGGTCGTAGATCTGCTCGTCCGTGCCGATCTCCGCGAACCGGCCGAGGTACATCACGCCGACCCGGTCGGAGATGTGACGGACGATGGAGAGGTCGTGGGCGATGAACACGTAGCTGAGGTTGAACTCCGCCTGCAGCCGGTCCAGCAGGTTGACGACCTGGGCCTGGACGGAGACGTCGAGGGCCGAGACGGGTTCGTCGGCGACGATGATCTCGGGGTTGAGCGCGAGGCCGCGGGCGATGCCGATGCGCTGGCGCTGGCCGCCGGAGAACTGGTGCGGATAGCGGTTGATGTACTCCGGGTTGAGGCCGACCACGTCCAGCAGGTCCTGGACCTTGCGCCGCCGGTCGCCCTTGGGTGCGACCTCGGGGTGGATCTCGTACGGCTCCCCGATGATGTCGCCGACCGTCATCCGCGGGTTCAGCGAGGTGTACGGGTCCTGGAACACCATCTGGATGTTGCGGCGCACGGCCTTCAGCGCGCGGCCGGACAGCTTCGTGACGTCCTCGCCCTTGTACCGGATCGCACCGGCCGTCGGCTGCTCCAGGTGCACCAGCATCCGGGCGACGGTCGACTTGCCGCAGCCGGACTCGCCGACGATGCCGAGGGTCTCGCCGGCCGCCAGGTCGAAGGAGACGCCGTCGACCGCCTTGACGGCACCGATCTGCTTCTTGATCAGGATGCCCTGGGTCAGCGGGTAGTGCTTGACGAGGTCGCGTACCTCCAGGATCGGCTCGCCACCCGCGTACGCGCTGCCCTCCCGCGACTTGGCCAGGAGGTCGCGTGCCACCTCGCCCTCTTCGCGCGCTCCCTTGCGCCCCGAGTGATCAGCGTGCATCGAGCGTCTCCTTCCAGAAGTAGCAGGCGCTCTGACGGTGCTCGGCCACGTCGAACAGCGGCGGCACGTCCTTGCGGCAGACGTCCTGGGCCATCGGGCAGCGCGGGTTGAAGGCGCAGCCGGGCGGGATGTGCAGCAGGTTGGGCGGCAGGCCCTTGATGGCGTAGAGCTCCTGGCCCTTCTGGTCCAGGCGCGGGATCGACCGGAGCAGGCCCTTGGTGTACGGGTGCGCGGGCGCCTTGTAGATGTCGTGGACCGGTGAGGTCTCCACGATGCGGCCCGCGTACATCACGGCGATCTTGTCGGCGACGTCGGCGACGACGCCCAGGTCGTGCGTGATCAGGATCAGGCCCATGTTCAGCTCGCGCTGGAGCTCCGCGAGCAGGTCCATCACCTGGGCCTGGACCGTGACGTCGAGGGCGGTGGTGGGTTCGTCGGCGATGATCAGCGAGGGTTCCAGGGCCAGCGCCATGGCGATCATGATGCGCTGGCGCATGCCGCCGGAGAACTGGTGCGGGTAGTTGCCGACCCGCTCCTTCGCGGCCGGGATGCGGACCCGGTCCATCAGCTCGACGGCCTTGGCCTTCGCGTCCTTGCGGGACATCCCGCGGTGCACGACGAACATCTCGCCGAGCTGCTGTCCCACGGTCAGCACGGGGTTGAGGGAGGAGAGCGCGTCCTGGAAGATCATGGCCATCTCCTGGCCGCGGATCTTCCGGCGCTCCTCCTTCTTGAGCTTCAGCAGGTCGCGGTCCTTGAAGAGGATCTCGCCGCCGCTGATCTTCCCGGGCGGCATGTCGAGGATGCCCATGATCGCCTGTGCGGTGACCGACTTGCCGGAGCCGGACTCGCCGAGCACGGCGAGCGTCTCGCCCTCGGCCACCGAGTAGTTGACCCCGTTGACGGCCTTGGCGACCCCGTCCCGGGTGTGGAACTCCACGTGCAGATCGCGCACTTCGAGCAACATGGCAGCGGACTCCTCAGCGCAGCTTGGGGTCGAGGGCGTCGCGCACCGCGTCGCCGAGCATGATGAACGCGAGCACGGTGACCGCCAGGGCCCCGGCGGGCCAGAGGAGCATGTGCGGGGCGTTGCGGATGTACTGGGACGCGGCGGAGATGTCGATGCCCCAGGAGACGGCCGGTGGCTTCAGGCCGACGCCGAGGAACGACAGGGTCGCCTCCAGCGAGATGTACGTGCCCAGCGCGATGGTGGCGACGACGATGACCGGGGCGATGGCGTTGGGCGCGATGTGCCGCAGCATCATCCGGCCGTTGGAGGCGCCGAGCGCCCGGGCCGCCTGTACGTAGTCGTTGTGTTTGGCGGTGATGACGGAGCCGCGGGCGATACGGGCGATCTGCGGCCAGCCCAGCAGCACGATGAATCCGATGACCGGCCAGACGGTGGAGCTGGTCACCACGGAGAGGAAGACGAGGCCGCCGAGTACGACGGGGATACCGAAGAAGACGTCGGTGAGGCGGGAGAGGATCGAGTCCCACCAGCCGCCGAAGAATCCGGCCAGCCCGCCGAGGATGCTGCCGATCAGGGAGACGCCGATGGTGGAGCAGATGCCGACGGTGACGGAGTTCCGGGCGCCGTACACGACACGGGTGTAGACGTCGCAGCCCTGGCCGTCGTACCCGAAGGGGTGGCCGGGCTGGGAGCCCTCCTGGGACTTGTCCAGGTCACAGTCGAGCGGGTCGCCGGAGGCGATGAGCTGCGGCCAGATGGAGATGATCACCAGGAACAGGATAATCAACGCGGAGATGATGAAGACGGGGTTGCGGCGCAGGTCGTGCCAGGCGTCGGACCACAGGCTCTGCGGTTTGGTGTCGGGGCCCGTCCCCCGGGGCCCGCCGGGGGTCTTCTCGAGGGAGTCGCCCTCGTCGAGTGCGAGGTCCATCGTTCCGCCGGCTCCGGCGGACGAGATCGCCTCGTCCGGTGTCTGCTCAGGCATAGCGGATCCTCGGGTCGAGTACGGCGTACAGCAGGTCGACGATCAGGTTCGCCGCCAGGAAGACGAGGACCAGGACGGTGACGAACCCGACGACGGTCTGGGAGTTCTGGCGCAGGATGCCCTGGTAGAGCTGGTAGCCGACGCCGTGGATGTTGAAGATCCGCTCCGTGACGATCGCCCCGCCCATCAGGGCGCCCACGTCCGTACCGATGAAGGTGACGACGGGGATCAGCGAGTTGCGCAGCAGGTGGCGGACGACCACACGGCGCCTGGGGAGGCCCTTGGCGGTCGCGGTGCGCACGTAGTCGGCACGGGCGTTCTCGGCGATCGAGGTGCGGGTGAGGCGGGTGACGTAGGCCAGCGAGACGGAGGCGACCACGAGTCCGGGGATGATCAGCTCGTTGAGCGGGGCCTCGCTGGAGACGGAGGGTTTGATGACGCCCCACTCCACGCCGAGCAGGAGCTGGAGGAGCAGACCCGTGACGAAGGTCGGGATGGAGATGACGACCAGCGTCAGGATCAGCACGGTGGTGTCGATGGGGCGGCCGCGGCGCAGACCGGTGACGACGCCGAGGCTGATGCCGATGACGATCTCGAAGAAGATCGCCACGAGGGTGAGGCGGATGGTGATGGGGAAGGCCGTGGCCATCAGCTCGGTGACCTTCTGCCCGTTGAACGCGGTGCCGAAGTCGCCGGTGAAGACGTTCCCCATGTAGGTCAGGTACTGCTGCCAGACCGGCTTGTCGAGGCCGAATTCCGAACGGAGTTGGGCGGCGGTCGCCGGGTCGCACTGGCGGTCGCCGCAGAGACCCGCGATGGGGTCACCCATCACGTTCACCATGAGGAAGATCAACAGCGTGGTGCCGAAGAAGACCGGGATCATCTGCAGCAGCCGCCGGATCACATAACGTCCCATGAAGGGCTCCGGGGGTCGCGGGGTCGGAAGTCTCTGGGCTGAGGAGTCGCGGGACGGGGAAGCCGGGTGGCCGGTGCGTGGGTGCACCGGCCACCCGGCTGCCTATCGGGTCACTTGACCTCGATCTGCTCGTACACCGGGACGCTGAACTGGTTCAGGGAGACGTTGGTGACGTTCTCCGAGTAGCCGGCGCTGCCGTTCTGGTACCAGAGCGGGATGACCGGCATCTGCTGGACCATGACCTTCTCGGCGTCCTGGAAGGTGGAGACGGCCGTGGCCTTGTCCGACTCGGCGTTCGCCTTGTTGACGAGGTCGTCGAACTGCTTGTTGCTCCACTTGCCGTCGTTGGACGAGGCGTTGGAGTAGTAGACGGGCTGCAGGAAGTTCTGGATCAGCGGGTAGTCCATCTGCCAGCCCGCACGCCAGGCACCGCTCAGCTTCTGCTGGGAGACCTGGCTGCGGAAGTCGGCGAAGGTGCCGATCGGGGCGCCCACGCACGCCTTGTTGTTGCCCATGACCTTGTTGATGCTGTTGCAGACGGCGTCGACCCACTCCTTGTGGGAGCCGGTGTCCGCGTTGTACGAGATCTTGAGCTGGCCGCCGGGGATGCCTCCGCCGTCCTCGATCATCTTCTTGGCGTCGGCCGCGTTGTACGTGCACTCCTTGCCGCACAGACCCTTCTTGAAGCCGCCGTCCTCGCCGAGGACCGGGGAGGTCCAGTCGGAGGCGGGGGTGCGGGTCTTCTGGAAGATCTGGTTGGTGATCTGCTCGCGGTTGATCGCCATGGAGAGGCCCTGACGGACCTTGATCGCGTCGGGAGTGTTCCACTGCTTGTCGTAGAACGGGAACGCGAGCGTCTGGATGATGCCGGCCGGGGTGTTGATGTAGCGGTCGCCGAGGTCCGCCTTGACGTTCTTGAGCTGCGAGGCGGGCACGTCGTCGACGAGGTCGAGGTTGCCGGCCGTCAGGTCGGTGTAGGCGGTGTTGTTGTCGGTGTAGACCTTGAGGTCGATCCCGCCGTTCTTCGCCTTGTCGTCACCGGGGTAGTCGTCCCACTTGCGCAGGCTCATCGACGAGCCCTTGGTGTACTTGTCGATCGTGTACGGGCCGTTGCCGACCGGCTTGGACACCCAGGCGTCATGGTCCGTGAAGAAGGTCTTGGGCAGCGGCGCGAAGGCGGGGTAGCCGAGAGTGTCGGGCCACAGGGAGAACTTCTGCGTCAGCTTGACCGAGAAGGTCATGTCGTTCACCTGCTTGAGCCCGGAGAGCGTGGTGGCGCTCGCCGTCCCCGTCTCCGGGTGGACCTTGTCGTATCCGTCGATGTAACCGAAGAAGTAGGCGTTCTTCTGGTTGTTCTTCAACAGGGCGCCGTAGTTCCAGGCGTCCACGAACGACTTGGCGGTGATCTTCTCGCCGTTGCTGAAGGTCCAGCCGTCCTTCACCGTGATCGTGAAGTTCTGGTTGTCCGTGGACTCGATCTTGTCGGCGAGCATGTTCGTCGCCTCGCCGGTCTTCGGGTCGTACTTCTTGAGCCCCCGGAAGATCATGTCGAGGACCTTGCCGCCCTGCACCTCGTTGGTGTTGGCGGGCTCCAGCGGGTTCTGCGGGTCACCCCAGGAGGAGCTCACGATCCCGTCCGCGCCACCGCCACCGCTGCCGCTGTCCCCTCCGCCGCAGGCCGTCGCCGCCAGGGCGACGGCCACCGCACATGCGGCCCACTTGACCTGTGTGGCTCCGCGCATGGAGTGCCTCCTCGTAGTGCTCCGTCTTACGTGAGGTCAAATATCGTCGCATAGCGGACTTCTCGCACATTTACTCCCGCCATCTGAGCTCAGCGGGGCCATGCGGGTGGATGCGGGCCGCTAGCGTGCAATCCGGCGCCAGGGTTTGACCTGTCTGCCTTACGCACACGAAGGAGGGGCGGGAACCATGGACGCTCACGTACGGACCCGTGTTTCGGCATACGCCATCGCAAGTCAGGACGACCGCCTCCTGCTGGCCAGGCTGTCGGACGCTTCGCCTGTCTTCGCGCCGGGGCTGTGGCACCTGCCGGGCGGCGGGATCGACCCGGGCGAGCAGCCCGCCGAGGCGCTGGCCCGCGAGCTCCGGGAGGAGACGGGGCTGGAGGTCGCGGACGCCCGGCTGGCCGACGCCCGGACCTACACGGCTCGGCGGAACGGGGTGAGCTGGAGCCTCACGGCCCTGTTCTACGTCGTCACGCTCAAGGACGGGGCGCCGGCGGTGGCCGAGACGGACGGCTCCACGGACGCGGTGGCGTGGGTCCCGCTCGCCGAACTGCGGGACGACGCCGTGCTGTCACCGGCCGCGGCCGACGCCCTCCGCATCCTCGAACGGACGGGGGCGGCGGCGCTCACCCTCCCCCGTTGACGCGGCCAGTTCTCACACCGCCCGGCCCCGGCCACTCCACGGCCCGTCCGGGGCCAGGGCGTCGAGCACGGTCAGTATCTGCGGCGGCTCGACCGGGTCCGGCAGCACGGCCAGATCCGGCCGGGCGAACCAGGCATGGGTGTCCAGGCTCGCCCGCTCGTCAGGGAGCAGGCCGGTCCTCAGCAGGGACGGCCGCTCACCGGTGAACCGGGCGAGGTAGAACTGCTCCGTCCCGGTGTACCGCTTGCCCCGCCACCGCACATCCCGGTCAACGGGCACCCACCGGTCGAGGACGGCGGCCGGGTCGAGTCCGGTCTCCTCCGCCAGTTCGCGCCGCGCCGCCACCAGCGGGGTCTCGCCCGGCTCGATGCCGCCGCCGGGCGGCTCCCAGAGCCATGACCCGTCGACCGGATCCCGCCAGCGCAACAGGAGCAGACAGTCGGCTGCGTCGAGGCAGATGACCCGGGCGGCGGGCCGGAGCGTTTCCACCACGCCGACGCTATGCGGCACGTGGAACCCGAATCAAGCCCCGTACCGGTCCGCACCGGCCCGCCAGCACATTATCCAAGCACTGTTATATTAGCGCTGTGACATTTTCGGATCCCACAGCGCTGCCTGATCCCTGGCATTCCCTGCACGAGCTGCTGGCGGCCATGGACGCCGAGATCGAGCAGGTCTACGTCGAGCGCGGCATCGAGGGCGTACGGCCCCGCTTCGCCTATCCGCTCATCCGGCTCGCCCACACCGGCCCCCTGACCATCCGTGAGCTCGCGAAGTCCCTGAACCGCTCGCACTCCGCGATCAGCCAGACCGTCGCCGCCATGCTCAAGGAGGATCTGGTCACCTCCGAGCCGGGGCCCGACGCCCGTACCCGGCACATCGGCCTGACCGAGCGCGGCCGGTCGCTGGTGCCGTTCCTGGAGGCGGAGTGGCGCGCCACCCATGCCACGGTCGCCGAGCTGGACCACGAGGTCCCGCATGCGATGACCGGCGTGGTCGAGGAGGTACGGAGGGCGCTGGACCGCCGGTCGATGCGGGAGCGGATCCTCCACCACCTCGCCGAGCCACCGCGATGAGCGGGGGTTCGCGTGTCCGGTTCCTCGACACCCGCCCGCTGCGCGGCAACCGGCCGTTCCGCGACCTGTGGATCGGCACCTCCGTCTCCCAGCTCGGCGGCCAGACGGCCAATGTGGCGGTGCTGGCCCAGGTCTGGGATCTGACCGGCAGCCCCGTGGGCACCGGCGCCATCGGGCTCGCCACCGGTCTGCCGATCGTGCTGTTCGGGCTGCTCGGCGGCACCCTGGCCGACACCGTCGACCGCCGCGCCGTGGTGCGGGCCACCACCGCGGGCCAGCTGCTGGCAGCCGCGGGGCTGTGCGCCCAGGCCCTGGCGGACAACCGCAACGTGCTGCTGCTGCTCGCACTGGTCGCCCTGGGGACGAGCTGCGGCGCTCTCGGAGCTCCTGCCCGGCGCACCTTCCCGGTCCGGCTGTTGCCGGGCGACCAGGTGGCGGCCGGTCTCGCGCTGACCAACATCTCCTTCCAGGCGGCCATGCTGGCCGGTCCCGCGATGGCCGGGCTGATCATCGCCCGCTGGGACTTCCCTGCCGCGTACGCGACCCAGGCCGTGACCATGGCGGTCTCGATGCTCGCGGTGATCCGGCTGCCCGCCATGCCGCCCGACGGCGCCGGCGCGACGCGCGGCAGGCGCCGGCCGGAGCGTGGCGGGTGGTGGGTCGTCCTCGGCCGCCCGACGCTGCGGGGCTCGCTGGCCACCGACCTGGCCGCCACACTGCTCGCCATGCCCGTCGCCCTCTTCCCGCTGGTCAACGAAGTCCGCTTCGGAGGAAACCCGCAGACCCTGGGCCTCTTCCTCTCGGCCGTCGCGGTCGGGGGCATCACGGCCGGTCTGCTCTCCGGCACGGTGACACGGTGGCGCCGCGGCGGCGTGGTCCAGCTGGTCGCGGCCGGTGTCTGGGGCCTGGCGCTGGCCTGTTTCGGTCTGGCGGGGCCCTTGTGGGCGGCGCTCGGCTGCCTGGCCGTGGCGGGCGCCGCCGACACCGTGTCCGTCGTCACCCGAAGCGCCCTGGTCCAGCTGGAGACGCCGGACGCGTACCGGGGGCGGGTCTCCTCGGTGGAGCACGTCATCGGCGTCGCGGGCCCCGAGCTCGGCAACTTCCGCGGTGGCCTGCTGGCATCGGCCACCTCCGCCCCCCTCGCCCTGGTCGTCGGCGGGCTCTCCGCCACCCTGGCCATCGCCGCCGTGGCCGCGACCCACGCCCCGCTCCGTGCCTACCGCACACCGTCCGCCGCCGCTGAGCCCGCCGTCCCCGAAGCCGTCGTACCGGCCGGATGAGCAAGACCCGACGCCGTCCGGCCCGGCACCACGAACGGGTGCCGTCCGGCCGCCGCACGGGCCCGGAAACACGAACGGGTGCCGGGACGCTTCCGCGTCCCGGCACCCGAGCTCCCGGCTCCGCCGGAGGGTGCTGCTACTTCCAGTCCCAGCTACTTCTTGTCCGTGTTCTTCTCTTCCAGAGCGACGAGCGCGGGGTCGAGAACGACGTCCGGGCCGGTCTTCTCCGTGGTCGGCGCCTCCGGGAAGTGGCAGGCCGTCAGGTGGCCCTCACGGGCACCCGAGAGCTGCACCAGCGGAGGCTCCTCCGTCGCGCACTTGTCCTGCGCCTTCCAGCAGCGGGTCCGGAAGCGGCAGCCGGAGGGCGGCATGATCGGCGACGGCACGTCACCGAAGAGCCGGATGCGCTCCGTCTTGTCCGCGTCCAGGTCCGCGTTCGGCACCGCCGACAGCAGCGCGTGCGTGTACGGGTGGCGCGGGGCGTTGTACAGGGAGTCGCGGTCGGCGACCTCCACCACCTTGCCGAGGTACATCACCGCGATGCGCTGCGAGAAGTGACGGACGATCGCGAGGTCGTGCGCGATGAACACGAACGCGATGTCCAGCTCGCGCTGAAGCTCCTGGAGCAGGTTGATGACCTGCGCCTGGATCGACACGTCGAGCGCCGAGACCGGCTCGTCCGCAATGATGATCTTGGGGTTGAGCGCGAGCGCGCGGGCAACACCGATGCGCTGACGCTGGCCCCCGGAGAACTCGTGCGGGAAGCGGTTGTAGTGCTCCGGGTTGAGCCCGACCGTCTCCAGCAGCTCCCGCACCCGTGCCTCACGGCCTCCGGGCGGGTTGATCCCGTTGACCTCCATCGGCCCCGAGATGATCGTTCCGACCGTCTGCCGCGGGTTCAGCGAGGCGTACGGGTCCTGGAAGATCATCTGGATCTCGGACCGGATCGGTGCCAGCTTCCTACGGTTGGCGTGGGAGATGTCCTGGCCGTTGTAGGTGATCGTGCCGCTGGTCGGCTCCATCAGCCGGGTGAGGAGCCGGCCCGTGGTCGACTTGCCACAGCCCGATTCACCCACCAGGCCGAGGGACTCGCCCGGGTACACGTCCAGCGTCACGTCGTCGACGGCCTGGACCGCACCGACCTGCCGCTTGAAGGGAAATCCGCCGTAGATCGGGAAGTGCTTGGTCAGGCCCTTCACGCTCAGGAGCGGTTCCGAGACATCCGGCTCCCGCTGCGCCTGAGCCGTGTCCGGACCGGCGGTGTTGCTCTTGTTCTCGCTCATGGTCATAGCCCCAGTTGCCGGTACATCAGCCCAGCCGGGGCTGAATCGTCTCGATGAAAACCTGCTGCTTCTGCTCGCCGGTGAGGTGGCAGGCAGAGCCGCGCCCCTCCGGAAGCAGGGGTCGCTCGTTCACGCAGCGGCCGCTCCCGTCGACGATGTCGACGAACGAGCACCTCGGATTGAACGCGCAGCCCGACGGCGGGTTCAGCAGGCTGGGCGGCGACCCCGGAATCGGCGTCAGTTCCGAGCCCACGTCCTGGGAGAGCCGCGGCATCGAGCCGAGCAGGCCCCAGGTGTACGGGTGCTCCGGAGTCTTGAGCACCTCACGCACGGTGCCGCGCTCGACGGCCCGGCCCGCGTACATCACCAGCAGGTCGTCGACGGTGTTCGCGACGACGCCGAGGTCGTGGGTGATCAGGATGATCGCCGAACCGAACTCCTGCTGAAGATCCTTGAGCAGGTCGAGGATCTGCGCCTGGACGGTGACGTCCAGGGCCGTCGTCGGCTCGTCGGCGATCAGCAGTTCGGGGTTGCAGACCAGCGACATCGCGATCATGGCGCGCTGACGCATACCGCCGGAGAACTGGTGCGGGAAGTCGTCGACCCGGTTCTTCGGGTCGGGGATCCCGACCTTGCCGAGCATCTCGATCGCCCGCGCACGCGCCTCCTTCTTGGAGGCACCCGTGTGCTTGATGTACGGCTCCGCGATCTGCCGGCCCACCGTGTAGTACGGCGAGAGCGCGGTCAGCGCGTCCTGGAAGATCATCGCCATCTTGTTGCCGCGGAGCGTCTGGAGCTGCTTGTCGGAAGCTCCGGTGATCTCCTGGCCGTCCAGCACGATCTCGCCCGAGACCTGGGTGCTGCGCCGGTTGTGCAGCCCCAGGATGCTCAGGTTGGTCACCGACTTGCCGGAACCCGACTCGCCGACGATACCGAGCGTCTGCCCGCGCTCCAGGTCGAACGAGAGCCCGTCCACGGCTTTGACGATGCCGTCCTCGGTGGAGAACTGGACCCTCAGGTCCCGCACCGACAGGAAGGCTCCGGACGAGGAGGGTGCGGGCGAGTCCTCGGTCTTGGTGAGTGTGGTCACGGTCGTACTCCTAGGACAGACGCACGCGCGGATCGATGAACGCGTACGCGGCGTCCACGATGACGTTGAACAACAGGATGAAGGCGGCGCTGAAGATCAACACGCCCATGGTCAGCGGGAGGTCCTTGAGGACCACGGAGTCGCGGGCGAGGCGGCCGACTCCGGCCAGACCGAAGGTGAGTTCGGTGACCATGGCGCCACCGAAGAGCGCACCCATGTCCATACCGATGATGGTGACGATCGGGATGAGCGAACCGCGCCAGGCGTAGCGGAAGAAGACGAAACGACTCGTCATACCCTTCGCGCGGGCTGCCTTGACGTGCTCTTCCTGCAACTGCTCGATCATCGACGAGCGCGACATACGCGTGTACTGAGCCGTGAAGATGACCGACATGACGAGCCACGGGATCAGCAGACCCATGAACCAGCCGCTGAAACTCTCCGTCAGCGGCACGTACTTGGGCTTGTCCAGCCACCCCGTGCTGTAGACGAAGATCCCGAGGACCACCGGGCCGAGGAAGTAGATCTGCAGGGAGCTCAGCACGAGCGAAGCCGAGCTGACCGTCTTGTCGACCTTCGTGCCCTTCTTCCAGGCGGCGAGCATGCCCAGACCCAGACCCACCACGAGGAAGACGACGAGTCCGCCGGCGGAGAGGGAGAGCGTCAGCGGGAGACGGTCGATGATGGTGTCCCACACCGGCTGTCCGCTGTCGAAGGAGATACCGAAGCAAGGGGCCGCGCACTCACCCACGGGAAGATCGCGACCGGCGAAGATGCCGACCATGTAGTGCCAGAACTGGACGGCCACGGGCTGGTCCAGGCCGAGGTTCGTGTGAATGACCTTCAGCGCGTCCGGCGTGCAGTTCTTTCCACATGCGAGCAGTGCGGGGTCCTGCGGGATGGCGAAGAACATGAAGTACGTGACGGCACTGATCAGGAAAAGTGTCAGGACTGCGCCGAGCGTCCGGCGAGTGAGGAATCGAAGCATGGCTGGTCGCTGCTCTCAGGACGGCGGCAATGAGGGGGACATCAGGAGAGGGCCTGACGTCCCGGGGGTGCGCGCTCCGCCGTGTGCGCACCCCCGGGATCGGCCTGTGCGGGTCGCTACTTCTTCAGGTACAGACGCGTGACGTCGACGTAGCTGGCGTCACTCGAGTACCGGAGGCCACCGACGTTGGAGCCGAAGATCTGGAACACCTTGGTGAAGTAGATCGGGGCTGCCGGGTTGATGCGCTCCACGATGTCGTGGTGCAGCGCGGTCCAGGCCTTCTGGGCCTCGGCCGGGTCCGTGATCTTCATGATGCGGGCGATCTCGGCGTTGACCTTGGGGTCGTTGACGTGCGAGTAGACGGAGGAACCGTCCTGCAGCTGGGTACCGTCGTAGGACGGCGGGATGACGGTGGAAGCCGCCGGCCAGTCCTGGCCCCAACCGGTCATGTACAGGTCGAGACCGTTCTTGACCTTGCCGACCTGCTCGTACCAGGTGGCGGAGTCGATCTCCTTCTTCACGACCTTGAGGCCGATCTCCTCGAGACGCTTGGAGATCAGGACCGCCTGCTGCTGGCGGACCGGGGTGTTGCCGTAGGCGTAGATGACCTTCTTGCCCTCGGCGCCGGCTTCCTTGATGAGCTCCTTGGCCTTGGCCACGTCACCGTTGGGCTTCTTCAGCTTGCCGAAGGGGTCGTAACCCTTCTCGTAGCCCGGAACGGTCGGGGCCATCAGACCGGTCGCGGTCTCACCGCCGTAGGCGCCACCGTCGAGCTTGTAGAGCTGCGCGTTCGGCATCGCGTAGGTGATCGCGTCACGGACCTTCTTGTCCGTCATGCGGTCCAGGTTGAAGTTGAGCTGCCACACGTACGGCGCGTAGCCCTGGATCGTGCGCTTCATCGCCGCGGCGTCGCCGACGACCTTGCTCACCTGGTTGGTGGCGACCTGACCCGTGAACATCACGGCGTTCTTGGCCTCGCCACGGTCGGCCAGGAGGGTCTTGGTCTGGTCGTCGTCGTCGTGGTTGTACTCGATGTTGAAGCCGTCGACGTACTGGTGACGGACCGAGTCGGTCGCCGGGTCCCAGTTCGTGTTCTTGACGAGCTTCATCGACTTGCCGGGCTTGAACTCGGCGATCTTGTACGGGCCGGTCGCGACCGGGTCCGTGTCGTACTTCTCCTTGGTGTCCGTCTCCTTCGGCACCACGGAGTAGCCGGGCATCGCCAGCGCCTGGCCGAGGTCGGGCTGCGCGTCCTTGAACTTGAAGACGACGGTCTTCGCGTCCGGGGTCGCCAGGACCGAGTCCGGCAGGTGCTTGCCCTTGTACGGACCGTCCGGCAGAGCCTTGCGGTACGTGGTGCCCGAGCCGGACAGCCAGTTCTGGATGTAGATCGGGCCGTCGGTGATGAACGGCGCGTAGGTGCGCTCGATCGTGTGACGGATGTCGGACGAGTCGATAACGTTGCCGTTCTCGTCCTTGAGGTTGTCCTTGAGCGTGTAAGTCCAGGTCTTACCGCCGTCGGTCACCTTGCCGGAGTCGGTGGCGAGGTCACCGACCACGGTGAGCTGGCCCTTGTCGTCCTCCTGGTACTGCGTCAGACCACGCTGGAGCAGCCGGTCCAGCTGCTTGGCGTCGCTGACGTAGCTCTGGGCCGGGTCCAGGTGCGAGAAGTCCGCCTCCTGGTAGACCGTCATGGTGCCGCCGGGCTTGGCGCCGGGCACATCGGCCGCAGGACCGGTGGACGCCTTCGCGTCACCCATGATGACGGCCGACGACTGCTTGGCAGCGTCTTCCTGGGTCTTCGTCTTGCCCTTGCTGCTGTTGTCGTTGTCGCTGCCGCCGCATGCGGTCAGCACCAACGAACCGGCTGCCACCGCGATGACCGCGGCGCGCATCTGGCGCGTACCAAAGATGCTCATGACGATGAGTACCTATCTGTCAGTAGTGATCCAACTGAGCTGCCTGGCGCGTCCGGCCCTGGCCGGCGTCCGGGTGACAGCTACCCCATCCGCGGGGGGACGGAAGCTTCAGCGTCCGGACTTGGGGTCGAACGCGTCTCGGACGGAGTCGCCGAGGAGGTTGAACGCCACCACGAAGACGACCATGGCGACACCCGGGAACAGCATGTAGACCGGGTCCTGCTCGTAGATGTCCGCGCCGATGGCGAACATCCGTCCCCAGTCCGGGGTGGGTTCGACGAAGCCGACACCCACGAAGGAGAGGAACGCCACGGAGAGAATCGTGGACGGCAGCAGCAGCGTGGCCTGTACCAGGACAGGCGTGATGATGTTCGGCATCAGTTCCTTGCGGATGATCCGCGAGGGCGATGCGCCCGAGATCCTGGCGGCCTCGATGAACTCCCGCTCGCGCAGGGTCAGCGTTTCCGCACGGATCAGACGGGAGAGGCCCATCCAGCCCAGGAAGGACAGCACGATGATGATCGCGATGGCCCGCAGAGTGGTGGGGGTCTCCTCGTCGGGGCGGACGAACGCCGCCACGACCACCGGCATGGAGGCGATGAAGAACAGCTGGCTGGGGAAGCCGAGCAGGAAGTCCGTCAGCCGGCCGACCCAGTAGTCGATCTTGCCGCCGAAGTAGCCGCCCACCAGGCCCATGAACACGCCGATCACGACCATCAGGACGGTGGCGGCGAGGGCGGTGTAGATCGAGGTACGCATGCCGTAGACGAGCTGCATGAACACGTCGCGGCCGAGGTTCGGCTCGATGCCGAACCAGTGGTCGGCCGAGATGCCGCCCGCCCCGCCCGTCGGCATGTTGAACTCGTCGAGGAGGTCGAGGTTGTCCTGCCCGTAAAGGGTGTAGGCATCCTTGCCGTAGAGCATCGAGATCACGGGCGCGAGGATCGCCACCGCGAAGAAGAACAGGACGATGCACGCGGATATGACCCCGGTGCGGTCCCTCTTGAAGCGACGCCACATCAGCTGCCCGGGAGAAAGACCTGCGGCCTGCTTGGCCACCGGTCCACCGGACTCCGACTCACTCCCGGACGCCGGAAGGGCTGACGCCTCGGCGTCATCAATCTGCACAGGACTTGTCACGGTCGGTCGACCCCCATAGGGATCAGCGTCGCGCACACGACCCAGTTGGTGCTTATGGCACCACGCATGGGTTCCTCCTCAAGAGTCCACTTGTTCACCGCAGGAGAGACACCGACGTCCGCCGTCATCCCTGACGTGCCTGATCGGTACACCCAGCGTGCTCGTGAGTCGGCACCCTGCCAGTGCGCGCCTCATTGACCCGAGCTCAACTGAGCCAACTATTGAGCACAACCGGGCTGTAAACCACACTTAAAGGGTCTCGGTTTGACAACATAGGGAAGCCTTGAATGGCCGAAATTCGGACAAAGGGATCCTAGACAGACACACCCGAAACGGACTGTTAACACGTGGTCCGGTGAACAGCGCCCGATATCCGGACGTCTGACGAAAGAAAACAGGTTGCGCAGCACGGCCGGGCGGCGCACGTCCGGCGCCGTCGCGGGACGCGGCAACGGGGTCGCCCGGCGGGCGCGTTTCCCCTCGCACGCGACCGCCGCCGACGCGGCCCGGAGGCCTCCCCCGGAGCGCGTTTCGGGTCATTCCCGACCTTGACCCCGTCGCGGACGTCGCGCACCCGGAGACGGGCCCCGGAGGCGCTTCAGCGGCGCCGGGGGCCGGTGGGACCGGCGCACGGGAAAGGCCCGGCTCCGCGGCAGTCGCGGAACCGGGCCTTACTCGTGGGATCAGCGCTTGGCGCGCGAGGCGGAGCGGCCGCGCTCCTTCTGGTCCAGGACGACCTTGCGGATACGCACGGTCTCCGGGGTGACCTCGATGCACTCGTCGTCGCGGCAGAACTCCAGGGACTGCTCGAGCGAGAGCTTGCGGGCGGGCACGACGTTCTCCGTCGTGTCCGCGGAAGCCGCACGCATGTTGGTGAGCTTCTTCTCCTTGGTGATGTTCACGTCCATGTCGTCGGCGCGCGAGTTCTCACCGATGATCATGCCCTCGTAGACCTCGGTGGTGGCCTCCGTGAAGATGACACCCCGCTCCTGGAGGTTGACCATCGCGAACGGCGTCACGACGCCGGCCCGGTCCGCCACCAGCGAGCCGTTGTGACGGGTGCGCAGGTCGCCGAACCACGGCTCGTGGCCCTCGAACAGGGAGTGCGCGATGCCCGTACCGCGGGTCTGGGTCAGGAACTCCGTACGGAAGCCGATGAGGCCGCGGGACGGGACGATCCACTCCATGCGGACCCAGCCCGAACCGTGGTTCGTCATCGTCTCCATGCGGCCCTTACGGGTCGCCATGAGCTGCGTGATGGCGCCGAGGTGCTCCTCCGGCGAGTCGATCGTCATGCGCTCGATCGGCTCGTGGGTCTTGCCGTCGACCTGCTTCGTGACCACCTGCGGCTTGCCGACGGTGAGCTCGAAGCCCTCCCGGCGCATGGTCTCGATGAGGATCGCCAGCGCGAGCTCACCGCGGCCCTGGACCTCCCAGGCGTCGGGACGCTCGGTGTCCAGGACGCGGAGCGAGACGTTACCGACGAGCTCGCGGTCCAGACGGTCCTTGATCTGGCGGGCGGTGACCTTGTGGCCCTTGCCGCCCTTGCCGACCAGCGGCGAGGTGTTCGCACCGATGGTCATCGAGATGGCGGGCTCGTCGACCGTGATCAGCGGCAGCGCGATCGGGTTCTCGGTGTCGGCCAGGGTCTCGCCGATCATGATGTCCGGGATACCGGCGATCGCGCAGATGTCGCCCGGGCCCGCCTTCTCGGCGGGCTTGCGGGTGAGCGCCTCGGTCATCAGCAGCTCGGTGATGCGGACGTTGGACTGCGTGCCGTCACGCTTGATCCAGGTGACCGTCTGGCCCTTGCGCAGCTCGCCCTGCTCGACGCGGCACAGCGCGATACGGCCGAGGAAGTTGTCGGCGTCCAGGTTGGTGACGTGCGCCTGGAGCGGGGCTTCCTCGTCGTACTCCGGAGCCGGGACAGCGGAGAGGATGGTGCTGAAGAACGGCTCCAGGCTGTCGCTGTCCGGCGGGACGGTGCCGTCCTCCGGCTTGGTCAGCGAGGCGACACCGTCACGGGCGCAGGCGTAGACGATCGGGAACTCGATCTGGTCCTCGTCGGCGTCCAGGTCCAGGAAGAGGTCGTACGTCTCGTCGATGACCTCGGCGATCCGGGAGTCCGGCCGGTCCGTCTTGTTGATGCAGAGGATGACGGGCAGCTTGGCCGTCAGCGCCTTGCGCAGCACGAAGCGGGTCTGCGGCAGCGGGCCCTCGGAGGCGTCGACCAGCAGCACGACGGCGTCGACCATCGACAGGCCTCGCTCGACCTCACCGCCGAAGTCGGCGTGGCCGGGGGTGTCGATGATGTTGATCGTGATGACGTCGCCGCCATCCTTGGGGTGGTACTTCACGGCCGTGTTCTTGGCCAGGATCGTGATGCCCTTCTCACGCTCCAGGTCGTTCGAGTCCATCATGCGTTCGTCGAGGTTCTCGGCGGCGTGCGCGGCGAAGGCGCCGGCCTGCCTGAGCATGGCGTCGACCAGCGTGGTCTTGCCGTGGTCGACGTGGGCGACGATGGCTACGTTACGGATGTCGTGGCGCGTGGGCATGGGTGGCTTGCGCTTCTCTCGGATCGGGGATTCAGGCGTCTTAGTCGGTCTTGAGTCCTCGTACGCCCGCCGGGCGGACGCGCCACGGCTAGTCCCATGGTACGGGCCAGGCGCGCCTCCGGCTTCCCGGGCAAGGGTTACCAGCCATGGGACGGGGTATCGCCTCCGGTCCGGGTGATGCGGTGGGCCCGCGTCCGCTTGGTGTTTCCGCCTCCGTGATCAGGTCTTCCGCCGGAATTCACCGGTGGTCATGAACACGGTCCCCCGGGCGGATGACGCGGACGCGGGGCCGGAACAACTCCGGAGGTGGGGCTCCGCAGCTGCGGCTCCTCGGCGGGGGCTCGGAGCGGGCCTCCACGGCGCGGTCGTCGGGTTGGGGCCCTTCGGCCGGCGGTGGAGCGGTCAGGT
This sequence comes from Streptomyces poriferorum, assembly GCF_019399235.1. Lineage (GTDB taxonomy): Bacteria > Actinomycetota > Actinomycetes > Streptomycetales > Streptomycetaceae > Streptomyces > Streptomyces poriferorum. The sequence goes on from NZ_JAELVH010000120.1 coordinate 24,873, forward strand.
CACCCGGGTCAACAGGTATCCACAGCCTTGCCCGCCGGCAGTCCGGCGGGCAAGGGAATTGAGCCAGTTCTGAGCTTTCGGTCCGGCGCTGACCTGCTGATTCGCCGTTCTGGCCGGTTTACTTCGTCTTGTTGGCCGGGGCTCCGGCGGACTGCGGCTTCTTGAAACCGATGTCCTGGTAGTGCGGCACCCCGAAGCCGAAGGCGCCGACGTTCACGAGCTTCCTGTCCGTGGCGACCAACTGCGGGCGCTGGTAGAGGGGAATCGATCCTGCGGCGGCCCAGATCCGGGCGTCCGCCTGCTTCATCAGATCCCGGGACGTCTTCTCGTCGAGCTCCGAGACCGCCTCGTCGAAGAGCTGGTCGATGTGGTCCGTGCCGACGCGGGAGTAGTTCTGCTCGACGAGCAGCGAGCCGTCGGTGGCGGGCACCGGCTTCGCGAAGATCGGGCGGTTGTCCGTGGCCGGGTAGGCGGTGGCGGGCCAGGAGTACAGCGCCAGGTCGTAGTCACCGGAGGCCACGTGGTCCCGGAAGTAGCTGTCGTCGGAGACCTTGGTGATCTCGGTACGGATCCCGATGGTGTCCAGCATCGCCGCGATCTTGTCGCCGACGCTGCGCAGGGACTCGGAGCCGGGACCCGACGGCAGGACGAACCGCAGCGTCAGCGCCTTGCCGTCCTTGCCGAGCGGGCCGCGTGCGGTGTCGGGGGCCTGGACGGGGGCAGCGGTGCCGACCGGGGCGTAGGCGCCGGCCGCTCCGCCGGGCTGCCGGTCCTGGGCGGTGATCCGGGCGGGGGCGTCCTCGGAGGTGCCCGTCTCGCCCAGGTGCCCGGCCTGGCGCAGCAGGGCGGCGCTCTGCGCGGCGGCAGCGGGGGCGGGCGCGATGACGTGGGTGGCGGTGCCCTCGGCCTCGCCGGGCTTGTCGTCGCCGACGATGTACAGGCCGTCGTCCCTGGAGGGCTCGCGGCGGGCGGCGTCGTCGGTCTTGCCGTCGTCCTTCGCGCCCTCAGCCTTCTCTTCCTCCGCCTTCTCCTCCTTCGTCCTGTCGGCCTCGTCCTCCTTCTTCCCGGGCTTCTCCTCCTCCTTCTTACCGGTGTCCTTCTGCTTCTCGCCCTCGCTGCCCGCCTTGGTCCCGTCCGTCTTCTTCAGGGCGCCCTCGCGCGTCCACCCGGCGTCGGCCAGCAGCGCCTGCGCCTCCTTGGTGTCCTGGCTGCCGAGCGCGTCGCTGCCGTCCTTGTACGCGGGCTGCCCCGCGAGGGCCAGGTGGCTGCCGAGGGGGTCGGCGGGCAGACCGAGCGGCTTGAGCACGGTGTCGGCGAGCTCCTGGCGGTCCAGGGCGCGGGCCACTGCCCGGCGGACCCGGTCGTCGGCGAGCGGCCCGCTCTCTCCGTTCAGCGCGAGCTGGGTGTAGGCGGGCTCCAGGGACTTGCGGACCGTGTAGAGGCGCAGGTCGCTCTGCTCGGCGGCGTACGCCTTCGCGGCCTCGGCCTTGTCGTCCCGGGCCTCCTGGGCCTCCTGGGCCACCTCCTCGTCGGAGCCGTGGGCCAGTGCCCAGGACCGCAGCGCCTGGGCCGGGGTGATCTCGGAGCCGGGGCCGTGGGCGGGCGGTGCGCCGTTGCCGCCGGTGGCCCGGGCGGCCTGGACGATGCGGTTGGCGGCCGCCGCGTCGATGTCGGCGACATCGACCTTCCCCTCGGTCAGCGCCTCCGTGCGGTCCTGCGGCTTCACCGCCTTGAAGACGAGCGAGTCGAGCTTGGCGGGGCTGCCCCACCAGCGCGGGTTGCGGGCCAGCGTGACGGAACCCGTCTCCTTGTCCACCTCGCGCAGCCGGAACGGTCCCGCGGTCGCCTTGAGCGTGGACCGCGCACCGTCGTTGAAGGCGTCCGGGGAGCCCGTCACCTGCTTCGGGTACAGCGGGGAGAAGAGGGAGCGCCAGTCCGCGTACGGCTTGCCGAAGGTGACCTTGACCTCCAGGTCGTCGGCACCTCGCTCGATCTTGTCGATGCGTTCGTACCCGGCGTTGCGGGCCGTCCAGAAGGCGGAGTCCTTGCCGCTCAGCGCGCGCCACTGGGCGACGAAGTCCGGTGCGCCGATCTCCCGGCCGTCGCTCCAGACGGCCTGCTGGTTCAGCCGGTAGAGCACGACCTGCTTGGGCTCGGTCTCGACGACCTTCGCGGATTCCAGGTAGTCCGGGTTCAGCTGCGGCCGGCCCTTGGCGTCCAGTGGGAAGAGGGTCGGCAGCAGGGCGCCGGTGATCCGGGTGGTGGCGCTGTCGGCGTCGGCCTGGAAGGCGTTGAGGGTGGCGGGCATCGCGTCGATGGCCCAGTTGACCGTGCCGCCCTCCGCCACCTGGGCGCGGGCCGCGGACGCGATGTCCTGCGGGGTGACGGCGACGCTGGTGGCCTCGTCGCCTCCCGAGCTGCAGCCGGCCAGGACGGGGAGGGTGAGCACCCCCGTGGTGAACAGTGCGAGCGAGCGGCGCTTTCGGGATGTCCCGCGCGGGACGCCGACGTGGGACATGACTGATACCTCCGGGGACGGCCCGGCCCACCGTTACCCGTATGAGCCGGATTCTGCTTATTTGGTGGCATTTGCAGTTGATCACACTGGTTCCGCCCGTCCACTGAAAGCGCCCACGCGCGAGAGACCGCGCAGACACGGCGCAGCGACCCCGAACCTCACCCGTGCGGCGGAGTGCCGGAACCGGCCCGGATTCCGGCACCGAAGGGGGCCGCCCCACCCCACTCGGCAAGACGGGGCCGCCCGCTCTCTTCCCAACGGGGATGTGACGCGCGACACTCGCATGCGCATGAGCATGGCCACCCGCGACTGCGGAAGTGAGATCAAGTCATGTCACTGCAAGACGAATTGACGGCTGTTCAGCTCTGTCTCGACGACCTGGTCCGCACCGTCGGACGGCTGGAGCGGAGCCTTGCGCAACTGCGCGAGGCGGCCACCGCCCCGGCCCCGATCGGCCCGGCCGGCCACGCCGCACCCGTCGACGGCGTCATCACGATCACCGAGGCGCCGTACGACACCACCCTGTGGACGGACTCGGACGACGAGGGTCTGGGCGTCCCCGGCAGGCACGCCCCCTAGCCGGCGCGTCTGACACCTCCTAGGAGAGTTCCTTGGCCACCGGTACGGAAACAGGAACGGATTCAGGCAAGGACCCGGGCAGCGCCCCGGGCACGCGACCCCGCCCGCCGGGCGGTCCCGCCGCCCGGACGACGGGCGTGCACCACCCCACGCGGGCCGCCATCGCCGCCCGGCATCTGCGGACCGACCGCTGGTGGCTGGCTCCCGCGGTGACGGCGGGCGGCCTGCTCGCCTTCATCGTCTACTCGACATGGCGGGCGTTCTCGAACGCGGACTACTACGCCGCGCCCTACGTCTCACCGTTCTACTCGCCCTGTCTGGCGGACAACTGCGCCCCCATGCGGAACGGCCCGAACTGGGAGATCCTCGGCAGCTGGTGGGGCCTGTCCCCCGCCCTGCTGATCCTGATCTTCCCGCTCGGCTTCCGGCTGACCTGCTACTACTACCGCAAGGCCTACTACCGGGGCTTCTGGGCCTCGCCCCCGGCCTGCGCGGTCGCCGAGCCGCACCGGAAGTACAGCGGCGAGACCCGCTTCCCGCTGATCATGCAGAACATCCACCGGTACTTCTTCTACGCGGCGGTGCCGGTCGCCGGGATCCTCACGTACGACACCGTGCTCACCTTCCGCGACGAGCACTACGCCTGGGGCCACATGGGTCTCGGCTCACTGATCTTCCTGGTCAACATCGCCCTGATCTGGGCGTACACCCTGTCCTGCCACTCCTGTCGGCACATCATCGGCGGCCGGCTGCGGCACTTCTCCAAGCACCCCGTGCGCTACCGGCTGTGGGGCTGGGTGGGACGGCTCAACGCCCGTCACATGCTGCTCGCCTGGGCCTCGCTGATCAGCGTGGCGGCGTGCGACTTCTATGTGTACCTGGTCGCCTCCGGCGCCTTCGACGATCCGAGGTTTTTCTGAATGACTGAGCTCGAACGACAGCAGTGGGACGTCGTCGTGGTCGGTGCCGGAGGCGCCGGGCTGCGCGCCGCGATCGAGGCCCGGGAGCGCGGGGCCCGTACGGCCGTCATCTGCAAATCACTCTTCGGCAAGGCGCACACGGTCATGGCGGAGGGCGGAATCGCCGCCTCCATGGGCAATGTGAACTCCGGGGACAACTGGCAGGTGCACTTCCGCGACACCATGCGCGGCGGGAAGTTCCTCAACCAGTGGCGGATGGCGGAACTGCACGCCAAGGAGGCGCCCGACCGGGTCTGGGAGCTGGAGACCTGGGGTGCCCTCTTCGACCGCACCCCCGAGGGAAAGATCTCCCAGCGCAACTTCGGCGGCCACGAGTACCCGCGGCTGGCCCATGTCGGGGACCGTACCGGCCTCGAACTGATCCGCACGCTCCAGCAGAAGATCGTCTCGCTCCAGCAGGAGGACGAGCGCGAGTTCGGTGACCACGAGGCACGCCTGAAGGTCTTCCAGGAGTGCACCGTGACCCGCGTCCTGAAGGACGGGGACCGCGTCTCCGGGACCTTCTGCTACGAGCGCGAGACCGGCCGCTTCTTCGTGCTGGAGGCGCCCGCGGTCGTCCTCGCCACCGGCGGGATCGGCAAGTCGTTCAAGGTGACGTCGAACTCCTGGGAGTACACCGGCGACGGCCACGCACTCGCGCTGCTCGCGGGCGCGCCCCTGCTGAACATGGAGTTCGTGCAGTTCCACCCCACCGGCATGGTCTGGCCGCCCTCGGTCAAGGGCATCCTCGTCACCGAGTCGGTACGCGGCGACGGCGGGGTGCTGCGCAACTCCGAGGGCAAGCGGTTCATGTTCGACTACGTCCCCGACGTGTTCAAGGAGAAGTACGCGCAGTCGGAGGAGGAGGGCGACCGCTGGTACGAGGACCCGGACCACAACCGCCGCCCGCCCGAGCTGCTGCCGCGCGACGAGGTCGCCCGCGCCATCAACTCGGAGGTGAAGGCGGGCCGCGGCTCGCCGCACGGCGGGGTGTTCCTGGACGTGTCGACCCGGATGCCCGCGGAACGGATCCGGCGCCGGCTGCCGTCGATGTACCACCAGTTCAAGGAGCTGGCGGACGTCGACATCACAGCGGAGGCGATGGAGGTCGGCCCGACCTGCCACTACGTGATGGGCGGCATAGCCGTCGACTCCGACACCGCGGCGGCCCTGGACGTGCCCGGCCTGTTCGCGGCGGGCGAGGTCGCGGGCGGCATGCACGGCTCCAACCGGCTCGGCGGGAACTCCCTCTCCGACCTGCTGGTCTTCGGCCGGCGGGCGGGGCTGCACGCGGCCGGGTACGCCGCGTCCGCCGGCACCCTGCCGGTCGTGGACGAGGCGCAGATCGACGCCGCGGCCGCGGAGGCGCTGCGTCCGTTCAGCGCCGAGGACCTCGCCGAGGGCGCGCCGACGGAGAATCCGTACACCCTGCACCAGGAACTGCAGCAGACGATGAACGACCTGGTCGGCATCATCCGGCGGGCCCCCGAGATGGAACGGGCCCTGGAGAAGCTGGCCGGTCTGCGCGAGCGGGCCGAGCGGGCCGGCGTCGAGGGCCACCGGCAGTTCAACCCCGGCTGGCACCTCTCCCTGGACCTGCGCAACATGCTGCTGGTCAGCGAGTGCATCGCGCGGGCGGCCCTGGAGCGCACCGAGAGCCGCGGCGGTCACACCCGCGAGGACTGCCCGGTGATGGAACGGTCCTGGCGCCCGGTCAACCTCCTGTGCCGGCCGGTGGACGAACAGGACACCGCGAGCGGCCGGATCGATCTCGTACGCAAGGTGACCGAACCCATCCGTCCGGATCTGCTCTCCCTCTTCGAGAAGGAGGAGCTGGTCAAGTACCTCGCCGATGAGGAGCTCGAAGAGTGAGCAGCTACGACGCACGGTTCAGAGTGTGGCGCGGGGACACCGAAGGCGGCGCTCTGGAGGACTTCCGGGTCGAGGTCAACGACGGCGAGGTCGTCCTCGACATCATCCACCGCATCCAGGCCACCCAGGCGGGCGATCTGGCGGTGCGGTGGAACTGCAAGGCGGGCAAGTGCGGTTCGTGCAGCGCGGAGATCAACGGACGGCCGCGGCTGCTGTGCATGACGCGGATGTCGGTCTTCGGCCGCGAGGAGACGATCACGGTCACCCCGCTGCGGGCCTTCCCGGTGGTGCGCGACCTGGTGACGGACGTGTCGTTCAACTACACCAAGGCGCGCGAGATCCCGGCCTTCGTCCCCCCGGAGGGAGTGAAGCCGGGCGAGTACCGGATGCAGCAGGTCGATGTGGACCGCTCGCAGGAGTTCCGCAAGTGCATCGAGTGCTTCCTGTGCCAGGACACCTGCCATGTGGTGCGCGACCACGAGGAGAACAAGACGGCCTTCGCCGGGCCGCGCTTCCTGATGCGGGTCGCAGAGCTGGACATGCACCCCCTGGACGCCGCCGCCGAATCCGGACTCGACCGGAGGGCGACGGCGCAGGAGGAGCACGGGCTCGGGCTCTGCAACATCACGAAGTGCTGCACGGAGGTCTGCCCCGAGCACATCAAGATCACCGACAACGCGCTGATCCCGTTGAAGGAGCGGGCCGTGGACCGCAAGTACGACCCGCTGGTGTGGCTGGGCAACAAGATCCGGCGGCGGGACGCGACCTGAGGCCCTGAAGGCCCCGTGGCCCCGTGGCCCCGTGGCCTCAAGGCCTCAGGGCCGTCAGCCGAGGAGCTTGACGATCGCGTCGGTGGTGTCCGTCTCGCCGAGTCGGGGGAAGATCCGCTCGACGCTGTTGTCGTGGGCCTCGGCGCTCATGTCGGTCACCGCGTCCGTGGCGACGGTGACGTGGTAGCCGTGCTCGTGCGCCGAGCGGGCGGTGGACTCGACGCCGATGCTGGTCGCGATGCCGGCCACCACGACCTGGGTGACGCCGCCACGGCGCAGCCGGAGGTCGAGGTCGGTGCCGTAGAAGGCGCCCCACTGCTGCTTGGTGACGACGATGTCGCCCTCGGCCGGGCCGAGTTCGGGCACGATCTCGGCCCAGTCGGCGGCCGGCTGCCCGGACCGTGCGGGGCCCTCCGTGCGGCCGGGGGCTCCGCCGGTGACGCGGACCAGGACGACCGGGAGGCCCTTGGCGCGGAAGGCATCGGCGAGGGTCGCGGCGCGGGCGACGATCTCGGCGGCGGGGTGGGCGGTCGGCAGGCCGACGATGCCCTTCTGGAGGTCGACGACGATCAACGCGGTCTTCGGGTCGAGAGTGGTGGCGCTCATGGTGGTGCTCCTTGCCGGGGGGTGCTCGGGGGATGGGACGGTGGTACGG
>NZ_JAELVH010000121.1 GCF_019399235.1 Streptomyces poriferorum
GGGTGCTGCGGTGACTGCGGGGACTGCTGGTGCCCGGTTGACACCACCGCCTCGACCGAACTCCACGTGTCCCGCAACGGGTCGTCGCTTCCGCCGGCCTCGCCGGACCCGGTTGCCGCCCCGCCCATCCCCTGCTGCTGCATCATCCCGTCCTCAGAGCTTGTCGAGGGACACGGTCGAGAAGCCCGGCACCGTCTCGTCGACCGCCAGTGTGAAGCCGGACCCGCCGTCGACGGAGATGCTGCTCGCCGACCGCACGATTGAACGGGTGAGGCTGGAGGCGAACTCGCGCAGCGCCTGGGCCGGTGACACCATCGCGTCCTTCTGCATGAACGCCCGGAAGTTGGCCACCTGACCGATCGTGGCCTCCTCGGCGTCACCGATGCCGAACGCGATGATCTTCGGGCAGAACCGGGACAGTTCCAGTTCCTTCAGCGCCTGCTCCCAGCCGTCGTCGGTGGGGATCCCGTCGGAGAGGAAGAAGGCCACCGGACGGTAGACCTCGTGCCCCTGGCCCTTGAGGGCGGCCACGTCGGACTCGATGCACCGCAGCAGTGTGCGGAAGGCGTCGCCGTACGACGTCAGGCCGCCGGCCGCCAGCGCCGGTACCTGGTCGATGTCGCTCAGGTCGACGAGCGGCTGCAGGACGGTGGCGTTGTCCGAGAACCCGATCAGGCAGAACCTGGTCTTGTCGGCGACCGTCGGATTGGTGCTGATCTCGTGGTGCAGCTCGGGAAGCGCGTTGTTGATGGCGTCTATCGGTCCGCCGGACATCGAGCCCGACTCGTCGCAGAGCAGGTAGAACGGAAGGATCTGCACGGTCTCGTACCTCCGGTGGTGCCGGTCAGTAGGTGTAGAAGTAGATCTCGATGTCGGCGTGGCCCGAAGAGGACCCGCCCTTCCAGAAGTCGCGCGTGGTGGCTCCCTTGAACATCTCCGGACGCGCCTTCGCCAGGAGGGAGTTGACCTCGTGGGCGTAGGCTCCGCCGGCTCCCGGATCCGCATGGCGTCCGAAGGTGAGGACGAACGCGGCCTGACGGCCCCGGTAGGCGGCCGTCGCGGCACGCAGCCGCTGCTCGATGCGCTGCCGGTCCCCCGGTGCGGCGTCGATGGACACCGTCACCGGCTTGTTCCGTACCGCGCGCGGGCCCTTGGGCTTCGGCGTCGCCGAGGGTTTCGGCTTCGCCGACGCGGAGGCGGCGGGCCTGGCCGCCGCTTCGGCGGCCAGCGGGTCACCCCGGTCTCCCATCGCCACCAGGGCGAGCACCAGCAGCATGTCGGCGAAGAGCCATCCCGCCAGGTGCAGCGGGTTGAAGCGGGGCGCCCTCATCGTGCGCTTCCGCGCGGCGGGACGGCGTCCTCGGGCTGGGGCGCCTTCTCCAGCCGCACCGCGGTCCGGCCCCGCCGGTCGGCCGGCGCCGGCACGGTTCGCAGCGCGTCCACGAGTACGCCGAACCGCTCCGCGACCTCGTGCAGCGCTCCCGCCTGGTCCGCCAGTCTGCGTACGACGTCCTGCGAGGCCGCGACGCCACGGGCCGACTCCTCGGCGACGTCGCCGAGCCGGGTCAGTACCTGCGCGGAGACATCGGACGCCACCTCGATGCCGGTGGTGAACGAACGCTGCGACGCGGCAAGTGTGTTGACCGAGTCCTCCACGCGGTCACCGGCCGAGTCGAGGACGTCCCGCACGGCGCCGCTGACGTCCCGGACGTCCTCAAGCGCCCTGCGCACCATGACGCCGCTGCCGCTCACCGCGGTCTCGACCTGCTTGCCGCCGTCCCGGACGGCCTCCGCGATGCGGTCCGCCGCGTCCTCCAGCGGACGTACCGAGCTGTCGATCCCGGCGAGGCGGCCCTCGGCCTTCTCCACCGCACCGCCCACCACGACCGCCGCGGCCGCGAGTTCCTTCTGCGCCTTGGCCGCGCGGTTGCCGAGACGGGTCAGCGTGGCGGCCGCCTCGGTGAGCTCGGCGGCGAACCGTACCGGTGACGACAAACGGTGTGTGTTCAACACGAGCTGAGCACGCGTCAGTACGGGAACGAGGCGTCTGCTCAACTGCTCCGCGTCGCGCTGGGCACTCTCCTCGCGGCGGGTGACGGAGGACTTGCGCAGGCCGTGGACCAGTACGAGCGCGAAGAGCAGCGCGATCGCGGACGTCGCCCCCATCGCGACATGGCCGAAGGTGAACGCGCCGGTGAGATGGCCCTCGAAGCCGGACTGCCACAGCTGCAGGAAGGGCCTGGAGGCGGCCTTCGGATCGGCGCCCGTCAGGGCCTGGTAGGCGCTGGACGCCTGCGTCAGGCCGTACCACGTCATCATGAGCGGCACGAAGACCAGCGCCCCGAGCAGCGCCTCCAGCCAGGACCACGCCCGGTGCTCCTCGGCGCCGGCGCCCACGAGGTCGACGCTCTCCGGCCGGGCGTACGCGTGCAGCAGATCCAGGTCCGTCCACGGGTCCAGATCCTGCGTCGTGCCGGTGAACGCATCGGCCAGTGCGGAGAGTTCGGATTTCCTGGGAGCGAGCCCGGGCTCGGTGGCGAGCTCCCGGATCTTCCGCGCAATATCCTGACGGTCCATCAACGCGCTTACGGACATGCCCATCCCTCTGAGAGAAACTCAGGGGACTCCCCACTTCGCGTCTCTCGCTCCCCAGCGATCACGAAACGCCCGCCCCCCGCACAGCGGCACTCACGTGCAGTACCTCCGTGGGCGCAGAGCGTACCGCAGGGCCCTTCGGCTCAGGCATACAATCCAGAGCCTCGTTCCCGACGGAACGCCTGGCGCTGGGGGGCCTCATGGGTACCGATGACAGACCGCGTGGCGTGATCCGGCTGGGTGGCCCGGCCGGCGGCTCCCGGACCGGCCCCGTACCGGCGCCCACGACCGGCGGCGATCCGCGTCCGGCCGAACTGACGCGGGGCGCGCCGGACGGACGGTTCGGCGGAAGGGGTGCACTTCAGGCCAATCTCAACTGGCTCCCGGGTCCGGGCGCCGATGTGAACCTGTGCTGCCTCGTCTCGTTCAGGGACGGGAGGGTGCAGGTGGTGCAGTCCCTGGGCGACGACTACGGGTCGCTCACCGCGTGGCCGTACGTCGCCCTCGACCAGGACGACCGGACAGGGGCATCGTCCGACGGCGAGACGCTCCGGGTGAACCCGCAGCATCGCGCGCTCTTCGACCGGCTGCTGTTCTTCGTCTACCTCTACGAGGGCGCCGCCGACTTCCGCAGCCTCGGCGCGACGGCGACGGTCACCGCACCGGGCGACGCGGGCCGCCGGATCCTGCTCGACGAATCCCCCGCAGGGTCGGTCGCCTGCGCCATCGCCCTCGTCACCCCGGACACCAACGGCTTCCGGGTCCGCCGGGAGGTCCGCTGGTTCCCCGGCCATCCGGAGGTGTCGCCGCACGAGCAGATCGACCGGGCGTACGGCTTCGGGGTCGAGTGGACCATGATGGAGAAGCCACCCCGCCGGCCGGTGGACCCGCGGCGCGGAGGCCCCGGCCGAACGCGATGACGACCACGGCCGTACGGCCCGCCACCGGCCCGGATCACAGACGGCGGTCCCGGCCGTACGCCCCGCCACCGGCCCGGGCCGCAAGCGATGTGCCCCTCCACCGGCCCTGACCACAAACGACGCGCCCCGCTACCGGCCCTGACCACAAACGACGCGCCCCGCCACCGGAACGGTCCGGGTGCGGGGCGCTGAGCCGTGTCGGTGCGCGGGTGCGCGACTCCGTTACGGCAGGTTGCGGGCCATGACGATCCGCTGGACCTGGTTCGTGCCCTCGTAGATCTGGGTGATCTTGGCGTCGCGCATCATGCGCTCCACCGGGTAGTCCCGCGTGTAGCCGTAGCCGCCGAGCAGCTGGACCGCGTCCGTGGTGATCTCCATCGCGACGTCGGAGGCGAAGCACTTGGCCGCGGCGCCGAAGAACGTGAGGTCGGAGTCGAGGCGCTCGGACTTGGCGGCGGCCGAGTAGGTGAGCTGGCGGGCCGCCTCCAGCTTCATGGCCATGTCGGCGAGCATGAACTGGACGCCCTGGAAGTCACCGATCGGCTTGCCGAACTGCTTGCGCTCCTGGACGTAGCCCTTGGCGTAGTCGAGGGCGCCCTGGGCGACGCCGAGTGCCTGGGCCGCGATCGTGATGCGGGTGTGGTCCAGGGTCTTCATCGCGGTGGCGAAGCCGGTGCCCTCCTCGCCGATCATGCGGTCGGCGGGGATGCGGACGTTGTCGAAGTAGACCTCGCGGGTCGGGGAGCCCTTGATGCCGAGCTTCTTCTCCGGGGCGCCGAAGGAGACACCCTCGTCCGACTTCTCGACGACGAAGGCCGAGATGCCCTTGGAGCGCTTGGTCGGGTCGGTGACCGCCATGACCGTGTAGTACTCGGAGACGCCCGCGTTGGTGATCCAGCGCTTCACGCCGTTGAGGACCCAGAAGTCGCCGTCGCGGACGGCCTTGGTCTTCATACCGGCGGCGTCGGAGCCCGCGTCCGGCTCGGAGAGGGCGTACGAGAACATCGCGTCGCCCTTGGCGAGCGGGCCCAGGTACTTCTTCTTGAGGTCCTCGGAGCCGGAGAGGATCACCGGGAGCGAGCCGAGCTTGTTCACGGCCGGGATGAGGGAGGAGGAGACGCAGGCGCGGGCCACCTCCTCGATCACGATGACCGTGGCGAGCGCGTCGGCGCCGGCGCCGCCGTACTCCTCCGGGACGTGGACCGCGTGCAGGTCGGCGGCGGTGAGGGCGTCCAGCGCCTCCTGCGGGAAGCGGGCCTCCTCGTCGACCGCGGCCGCGAACGGGGCGATCTTCGCCTCGGCGAGCGCACGCACCGTCTCACGGAGCATGTCGTGCTCCTCGGCCGGACGGTACAGGTCGAAATCGGTCGAACCCGCCAAGACGCTCACTCCCCATGATGCTAACTACCGTTAAGTAACCCAATTTTAGGCGCGTAACCCGGCACAGGCATACGTGCTGGGGCCGTGAGCTTCACGACAGCCGGAATGGGACGTTTCAAAGGCAGGACTATGCTCGTTCACCGCACGTCTGTCCGCATCTCACAGGAGCACTACATGGCCCTCAGGATCACTGTGATCGGCACCGGCTATCTCGGCGCCACCCACGCCGCGGCCATGGCGGAACTGGGCTTCGAGGTCCTGGGGCTCGACATCGTGCCCGAGAAGATCGAGATGCTGTCCGCCGGCCGGGTCCCGATGTACGAGCCGGGGCTGGAAGAGATCCTGAAGAAGCACGTCGCGGGTATCGAGGGATCCAGCGGGCGGCTGCGGTTCACCACCTCGTGGGAAGAGGTCGCGGAATTCGGCGACGTGCATTTCGTCTGCACCAATACGCCGCAGAAGCACGGTGAGTACGCGTGCGACATGAGCTACGTCGAGAGCGCCTTCGACTCGCTGGCCCCTCTGCTGACCCGGCCCGTCCTGGTCGTCGGCAAGTCCACCGTGCCGGTCGGCTCCGCGGCCCGGCTCGCCGCCCGGCTCGTCGAGCTCGCGCCCGTGGGCGAAGGGGCCGAGCTGGCCTGGAACCCTGAGTTCCTGCGCGAGGGCTTCGCCGTCAACGACACCCTGCACCCGGACCGGATCGTCGTCGGCGTAGAGAGCGAGCGCGCCGAGAAGCTGCTGCGCGAGGTGTACGCCGGGCCGCTCGCGGAAGGGTCCCCGTTCGTCGTGACGGACTTCCCGACCGCCGAACTGGTGAAGACCTCCGCCAACTCCTTCCTCGCCACCAAGATCTCGTTCATCAACGCCATGGCGGAGGTCTGCGAGGCCGCCGACGGCGACGTGGTGAAGCTGGCCGAGGCGATCGGGCACGACGAGCGCATCGGGAAGAAGTTCCTTCGGGCCGGCATCGGCTTCGGCGGCGGCTGCCTCCCCAAGGACATCCGTGCCTTCATGGCACGCGCCGGTGAGCTGGGCGCCGACCAGGCGCTGACCTTCCTCCGCGAGGTCGACTCCATCAACATGCGCCGCCGCGGCCACATGGTGGAGCTGGCCCGCGAGGCCGTGGGCGGCAGCTCGTTCCTCGGCAAGCGGGTCGCCGTGCTGGGCGCGACGTTCAAGCCGGACTCGGACGACGTACGCGACTCGCCCGCTCTGAACGTGGCCGGACAGATCCACCTCCAGGGCGGACAGGTCACGGTCTTCGACCCGAAGGGCATGGACAACGCCCGGCGGCTCTTCCCCACCCTGGGTTACGCCGACACCGCGCTGGACGCGGTGCGCGGCGCGGATGTCGTCCTGCACCTGACCGAGTGGCGCGAGTTCCGCGAGCTGGACCCGGAGGCGCTGGGCGAGGCCGTCGGCCGCCGCATCATCCTGGACGGGCGCAACGCCCTGGACCCGGCGGTGTGGCGCGGGGCCGGGTGGACGTACCGGGCGATGGGACGGCCGAAGGCCTGAGCCCCGCCGCCCGGCCGCGCCTCGCCGAGGGGCCCAGAACCGCCTTCTCCTGAGCCGCGCCTTGCCCTTAGGCCTGAGAACCGCCTTCTCCTGAGCCGCGCCTCGCCGAAGCCTGGGCCCTCAGCCCCTCAGCCCCGCTTCGCGCGGTACGTGCGCATCTTCGCGCGGGCGCCGCACACCGACATCGAGCACCAGCGGCGGCGCCCCGCCGGGCTGCGGTCGTAGTACGCCCAGCGGCAGTCCGCCGCCTCGCACACCTTGAGCCGGGCCCAGGTGCCGTCGGCCGACGCGGCGGCGACGGCCACGGCTACGCGGGCGGTCAGCCCGGGCGGCTCCTCCACGGGGCGCAGCGAAGCCGCGCCGTCCGCGTCCACGGCGACGCGCAGGGGCGCGTCCGCGAGCAGAGCGTCGAGCAGGGACGCCGAGGCGCCTTCGGGCGGGCGGTGGCCCGCGTGGGCGAGGCAGACGGCGCGCAGGGCCTCGCGGAGGGTGCGGGCCGCCTGGGCGTCCGGCCCCGCGATCGCGAGTGCGGCGCACCCGGCGGCCGTGTCGAGGGTGTCCGCACCGGTCTCGACGTTCAGGGTGTTGACCAGGGCCTCGACCAGCGCGAGTCCGCCGGGCGCTGAGTCCCTCTCATTCATGGTTGCGACGTTACCTCCATTGCGGGAGCATGCAGTAACGGTGACCGGTTGAGCTCCCTTACCGGTAACCACGTGTCCGCATCTGCCCGAGGAGGAAACGTCATGGCTGTAGCCAAGCTGGGTGCCGTCGTCCTGGACTGCCTGGACCCCGTCGCCCTGGCCGGCTTCTACGCCGAGCTGCTCGGCGGAGAGGTCGAGCAGCAGGAGGGCTGGGTGGACCTCACCGGTGTCGCCGGCGCACCGCTCGCCTTCCAGACCGCGCCCGGCTTCGTACCGCCTCAGTGGCCGCGCGCGGACGCCTCGCAGCAGTTCCATCTGGACCTGACCGTGGAGGACCTGGACGCGGCGGAGAAGGAGGTGCTGGCGCTGGGCGCGACGGTGCTCGAAGCGGAGGACCGGCAGCGGACCTTCCGGGTGTACGCCGATCCGGCGGGGCACCCGTTCTGTCTCTGCGCCGGCTAGCCGGGGCGAGCGGCACCGCCCCGGGGGCTCAGGCCTTCGGGGCGTCCAGCTGCTCGATCGTGGCGTGGGACGGGCCGCGGCGGCTGCGCAGGTCCCGGGCCACGTCCTCGGCGGCGCGCAGCACCCGTACCGCGTTCTGCCAGGTGAGCTTGGCGAGGTCGGCGGTGGACCAGCCGCGGCCCAGGAGCTCCGCGATCAGGTTCGGGTAGCCGGCGACGTCTTCGAGGCCCTGCGGGAGGAACGCGGTGCCGTCGTAGTCGCCGCCGATGCCGATGTGGTCGATGCCTGCGACCTCGCGCATGTGGTCGAGGTGGTCGGCGATCGTGGCCACGGTCGCCATCGGGCGGGGGTTCGCCGCCTCGAAGGCGGCGTGGATCTTCATCCCGCGCTCGGTGGTGTCCAGGTGGTGCAGACCCTGGGCGCGCATGTTCTCGTCGGCGGACTTCGTCCAGGCGACGGCCTCGGGCAGCACGAACTTCGGTACGAAGGTCGCCATGGCGATGCCCCCGTTGGCCGGGAGCCGGCCGAGGACGTCGTCCGGGATGTTGCGCGGGTGGTCGCAGATCGCCCGCGCCGAGGAGTGCGAGAAGATCACCGGCGCGGTCGAGGTGGCGAGCGCGTCGCGCATGGTCGTCGCCGCGACGTGCGAGAGGTCGACCAGCATGCCGGTGCGGTTCATCTCCCGTACGACCTCGTGGCCGAAGGGCGAGAGCCCGCCGACGCCCGGGGCGTCCGTCGCCGAGTCCGCCCAGGCGATGTTGTCGTTGTGGGTGAGCGTCATGTAGCGGACGCCCAGGGTGTGCAGGGCGCGCAGGGTGCCGAGCGAGTTGTGGATGGAGTGGCCGCCCTCGGCCCCCATCAGGGACGCGATCCGGCCCTCGGAGCGGGCCGTCTCCATGTCGTCGGCCGTCAGGGCGCGGCGCAGGTCGGCGGGGTGGCGCTCCAGCAGTTCGGCGACGGCGTCGATCTGTTCCAGGGTGGCGGCGACGGCGTCGTCGCCCGCCATGTCGGACCGTACGTACACGGACCAGAACTGGGCTCCGACTCCCCCGGCGCGCAGCCGGGGGATGTCGGTGTGCAGGTGGGCCGACTGGTCGGTGGCGATGTCGCGGGCGTCCAGGTCGTAGCCGACCTGTTCGCGCAACGCCCACGGCAGGTCGTTGTGGCCGTCGACGACGGGGTACTCGGCGAGGAGTTCCCGGGCGCGGTCCAGTCGGTCCGTCACGGTTCCTACTTTCCGAAGCCGAAGGTGTCGGGGTTCCCGACCTTGCTGCGCAGGCGCTTGCCCTTCTCGGTGGCCTGGTCGTTCAGGTCCGAGAGGAACTCGGTCATGCGGGCCTGCAGCTCGGCGTCGTGCGCGGCGAGGATGCGGACGGCCAGCAGGCCGGCGTTGCGCGCACCCGCGATGGAGACGGTGGCGACCGGGATACCGGCGGGCATCTGCACGATGGACATGAGGCTGTCCATGCCGTCCAGGTACTTCAGCGGGACCGGCACGCCGATGACGGGCAGCGGGGTGACGGAGGCGAGCATGCCGGGCAGGTGGGCCGCGCCGCCCGCTCCGGCGATGATCGCCCGGAGGCCGCGGCCGGCGGCCTCCTCGCCGTACGCGATCATCTCGCGCGGCATGCGGTGGGCGGAGACGACGTCGACCTCGTACGGGATCTCGAACTCGTCGAGCGCCTTGGCCGCCGCTTCCATGACGGGCCAGTCGGAGTCCGAGCCCATGACGATGCCGACGACCGGCGCGGTGGAGGCGGGGGAAGTCATTCGGTGATCGTTCCTCGCAGGTAGTCGGCCGCGTGCCGGGCGCGCTCGCACACGTCCGCCAGATCGTCGCCGTAGGTGTTGACGTGTCCGACCTTGCGGCCGGGCTTCACGTCCTTGCCGTACATGTGGATCTTGAGCTGCGGGTCGCGGGCCATGCAGTGCAGGTACGCCTGGTACATGTCCGGGAAGTCGCCGCCCAGCACGTTGGACATGACCGTCCAGGTGGCGCGGGGGCGCGGGTCGCCGAGCGGAAGGTCCAGGACTGCCCGGACGTGGTTGGCGAACTGCGAGGTGATCGCGCCGTCCTGGGTCCAGTGCCCGGAGTTGTGCGGGCGCATCGCCAGTTCGTTGACGAGGATCTGCCCGTCGCGGGTCTCGAAGAGCTCCACGGCGAGGTGACCGACGACGCCGAGCTCGGCGGCGATACGGAGCGCGAGCTGCTGGGCCTCGCCTCCGAGCCTCTCGCTCAGCTCGGGGGCCGGGGCGATGACCGTGTCGCAGACGCCGTCGACCTGGATCGACTCGACGACCGGGTAGGCCACGGCCTGGCCGTGCGGCGAGCGGACGATGTTGGCCGCCAGCTCCCGTACGAAGTCGACCTTCTCCTCGGCGAGGACCGGGACGCCGGCCCGGAAGGGATCGGCCGCGTCCGCCTCGGAGCGGACCACCCAGACGCCCTTGCCGTCGTAGCCGCCGCGCACGGTCTTGAGGATGACCGGGAAGCCACCGACCTCTTCGGCGAAGGCCGCGGCGTCGGCCGGGTCCTTCACGATGCGGTGGCGGGGGCAGGGCGCGCCGATCTCGGTGAGCTTCGCGCGCATCACCCCCTTGTCCTGGGCGTGCACCAGTGCGTCGGGGCCGGGGCGCACGGGGATGCCGTCCGCCTCCAGGGCCCGCAGATGCTCGGTGGGCACGTGCTCGTGATCGAAGGTGATCACGTCACAGCCGCGCGCGAAGGCACGCAGCGTGTCCAGGTCGCGATAGTCGCCTACGACGACCTCGCTGACCACCTGGGCCGCCGAGTCCTGAGCGGTGTCACTGAGGAGCTTGAACTTGATGCCGAGGGGGATGCCCGCCTCGTGGGTCATACGGGCGAGCTGACCGCCACCGACCATGCCGACTACCGGGAACGTCACTCCTCCAGGGTATCCGCACCCTCCGGGAGCACCGGACGATGCCCCCGTGCGGCTGCCCGCGGGTGGCCGGGGAGGAGGCTCCGGGTGTCACGGCCCTGCCACACATGCCCCCGTACTCACAGGCAGCCGACGGGCCGCCTGGTTAGCATGGCTGGGTTGACGGAACCTGAAGCCGAACCGACAGACGGGCTGAGCGATCACATGAGCGAACGGGGCGCACTGCGGGCCCGGCTGGATCTGCTGGCCCGGGAGGTCGCCAAATTCGGCGTCGTCGGCGCGGTCGGCCTGGTCGTCAATATCGGCGTATCGAACCTGCTGTGGCGCTACACGGACATTCCCACGGTGCGGGCCGGCCTGATGGCGACGTTCGTCGCGATCCTCTTCAACTACGTCGGCTTCCGCTACTGGACGTACCGGGACCGCGACAAGAGCGGCCGGACCCGGGAACTGACACTGTTCCTGCTGTTCAGCGCTGTGGGCGCCGTCATCGAGACCGGTGTGCTGTACGCGGCGACGTACGGGTTCGGCTGGAACTCCCCGGTCCAGAGCAATGTCTTCAAGATCCTCGGAATCGGCATCGCGACCATGTTCCGCTTCTGGTCCTACCGGACGTGGGTCTTCAGGGCGCTGCCTGACAAAGACGTGGCCGTGAATGACGTGGTCGTGGGCGCGGAGGACGCCGCGCTGCCGGGACCGGCCGTTTCCGTACCGGCACCCGCGCCGGCCGCCGCCGTGCGGGTCGAGGCGGATTCCGCCCGGCGGTAGCCGGTCATCGCACCGGGCGTTCCGGTTCGTCCCGGTCCAGGGCCACCTGGCTGAGGAAGAGCGCGAAGACCGGGGGCTGCTGCTGGAGCAGTTCCAGCCGGCCGCCGTCCGCCTCGGCGAGGTCGCGGGCCACCGCGAGGCCGATGCCCGTGGAGTTGCGCCCGCTGATGGTCCGCTCGAAGATCCGGGATCCCAGGTCGACCGGGACGCCCGGGCCCTCGTCCGTCACCTCGATGACCGCCTGGTTGCCGGTGACCCTGGTGCGCAGCGCGACCGTGCCGCCGCCGTGCATGAGTGAGTTCTCGATCAGCGCGGCGAGCACCTGGGCGACCGCGCCCGGTGTGCCGACGGCGCGCAGCCCCTTCTTGCCGGAGCGGACGACGGCCCGGCCCTCGCTCCGGTAGGCCGGGCGCCACTCCTCGATCTGCTGCTTGACGATCTCGTCGAGGTCGAAGACGACGGCGGAGCCGGTCCGCGGGTCCCGGGCATTGGTCAGCAGCCGCTGGACCACGTCCGTGAGCCGCTCGACCTGGGTGAGGGCGATGTTCGCCTCCTCCTTGACCGTCTCCGGGTCGTCCGTGACGGAGATCTCCTCGATCCGCATGGAGAGCGCGGTAAGGGGCGTGCGGAGCTGGTGGGAGGCGTCGGCGGCGAGCCGGCGCTCGGCGGTGAGCATCCGGGCGATGCGTTCCGCGGAGGAGTCCAGGACGTCGGCGACGCGGTCCAGTTCCGGCACCCCGTACCGCTTGTGGCGCGGGCGCGGGTCGCCCGATCCCAGGCGTTCCGCGGTCTCGGCGAGGTCGGTGAGCGGCGAGGTCAGCTTGTTGGCCTGGCGTACGGCCAGGAGCACGGCGGAGACGATGGCCAGCAGCGCCACCGCGCCGATGATCATCAGGGTGCGGCCGACCTCGCGGGTGACGGAGGAGCGGGACTCCTCGACGGTGACCCTCTCGCCGTGCTCGCCCACCTCCGTGGCGCTGATCACGCTGCCGCTGGGGCGCTCACCGACCTCGATGGGGGCGCGTCCGGGCATCTTGACCAGGGCGTAGCGCGTGTCGTCGATCTGTTCGGCCAGCACACCGGGGTTGATCCGCTCGGCGCCCAGGAGCCGGCTCTCGATCACACTGATCAGCCGCAGCGCCTCGGAGTCGACGCTCTCCTGGGCGCTGCTGCTGATGGTGCGGGTCTCGACGATGACGAGGGAGACGCCGAATACGGCGATCACCACGAGCACCACGGCGAGGGTGGAGTTGATCAGGCGTCGGCGCATGACTGCTTCTGTACGTCAGCTCTTCTCGAAGCGGAAGCCGACGCCCCGGACGGTGGCGATGTAGCGGGGATTGGCGGCGTCGTCCCCGAGCTTCTTGCGGAGCCAGGAGATGTGCATGTCGAGGGTCTTGGTGGACGACCACCAGGTGGTGTCCCAGACCTCGCGCATCAGCTGGTCCCGCGTGACGACGCGGCCCGCGTCCCGGACCAGGACCCGCAGCAGGTCGAACTCCTTGGCGGTGAGCTGGAGTTCCTCGTCGCCCATCCAGGCCCTGTGCGACTCGACGTCGATCCTGACGCCGTGGGTGGCGGGCTGGGGGGCGGGCTCGGTGGCGCCGCGGCGCAGCAGGGCCCGGACCCGGGCCAGGAGCTCGGCGAGCCGGAAGGGCTTGGTGACGTAGTCGTCGGCGCCGGCGTCGAGGCCGACGACGGTGTCCACCTCGTCGGCCCGGGCGGTGAGCACCAGGACCGGCACGGTGTGGCCCTCGGCGCGGAGCCTGCGGGCGACTTCGAGGCCGTCCATCCCGGGCAGCCCCAGGTCGAGCACGACCAGGTCGATGCCGCCCTGGAGGCCGGCGTCGAGCGCGGTCGGGCCGTCTTCGCGGACCTCGACCTCGTAACCCTCCCGACGCAGGGCGCGGGCCAGTGGCTCCGAGATGGATGCGTCGTCCTCGGCGAGCAGTACACGGGTCATGGAGTGATGGTAGTCCGCGCGGACGACAAGGCGTGAGGTGATCCGGAAGCCCTGCGGGTCTGCGACCCGTTCACGCCTGGACCTTCGAATGTGGGAGTGTGGTTGCACCTGGACCTGTGATCCATCTCTCAAGTCCTTCCATATGCCGCTCAGTCGTGTCGTATGGTGTTTCAACGCCTGTTGCACTACTCAAGGACCTTTGGGCAGCTATGAGCGCTCGAGGGTCCTTTTGCATGTGCAGGGCTGGTACCCGCCAGTCCGGAATCTCAGTGAATGACCTGTGGGCCGGGCCCGTACGCCGACGAAGGCGCTCCGGGCGTGGATCCCGACGCGGTGGGCGTACCCGTGTCGGTGCCGGCCTCCCCCCACCGGGCGCGTACGGCTTACGAGCGACGCGTCCCGAGCAAGCAAGGATCGATCATGGCGTCCAGCCTGACGAAGGACCCGGCGAGCACCGCGGGTGGCGAGAAGACCTTCTTCGGCCACCCTCGCGGCCTGGCCACGCTCTTCATGACCGAGATGTGGGAGCGCTACAGCTTCTACGGCATGAAGGCACTGCTCCCGCTGTACCTGATCGCGCCCGGCGGCATGCACATGAGCGCCACCACGGCGACGGCGATCTACTCCGTCTACATGGCGATGGTCTACCTGCTCGCCATGCCCGGCGGCTGGATGGCCGACCGCTTCTGGGGGCCGCGCAAGACGGTCGCCATCGGTGGCGGTGTCGTCATCCTCGGCCACATCACGCTCGCCGTACCCAACTCGGCGTCCTTCTTCGCCGGCCTCGTGCTCGTGGCGCTGGGCTCCGGCCTGCTGAAGGCGAACATCTCCACGATGGTCGGCCACCTCTACAACGGCCCGGAGGATCCGCGCCGTGACGGTGGCTTCACGCTCTTCTACATCGGTATCAACCTCGGCGCCTTCCTCGCCCCGCTGACCATCGGCACGATCGGCGAGAACGTCAACTGGCACTTCGGCTTCGCGCTCGCCGCGATCGGCATGGCCCTGGGTCTCGCCCAGTTCATGCTCGGCACCCGCCACCTGAGCCCGGAGAGCGACGTCGTCTCCACTCCGGCGACGGAGCAGGAGAAGCGCTCGGTCCTGCGCAAGGGCCTGGTCTGGCTGATCGTCGCGGCGGTGTTCTACAGCCTGCTCGCGATCACCGGCAACTTCGCCGACTGGGCACTGCTGCCGATCACCGTCGCCGGGCTGATCATCCCGGTCGCCGTCCTGGTCCGCATGAAGCGCGACAAGGAACTGACGGACACCGAGCAGTCCAAGCTGTCGGGTTACATCTGGTTCTTCGTGGTCGCCGCCGTCTTCTGGATGATCTACGACCAGAACGGGTCGACCCTGTCGATCTTCGGTGAGAACTCGACGACGAACAGCGTGTTCGGCATCGACTTCCCCACGTCCTGGTACCAGTCGCTGAACCCGATCTTCATCATGGCGATCGCCCCCGTGGTCGCCTCGGGCTGGCTGTGGCTGAACAAGCGCGGCAAGGAGCCGAGCACCGCCGTCAAGTTCGCCTCCAGCCTCGTGCTGATCGGCATCTCCTTCGTCGTCTTCATGATCCCGCTGATCGACACCGCCGCCAACGGCGGCCGGGTCAGTCCGATGTGGCTGGTGGCGATCTACTTCATCCAGACCGTCGCCGAGCTCTGCCTGTCCCCGGTGGGGCTGTCGGTCACCACGAAGATGGCTCCGGCGAAGTACAGCTCCCAGATGATGGGTGTCTGGTTCCTCGCGGTCACCGCGGGTGACTCCGTGACCGGCCTCCTCACGTCCCCGCAGCTCGGGGTCGATCTGAACACAACGGCCGCCGTCGCCTTCGAGGCGGTCCTCGCGGTCATCGCAGGTGTCGGCATCTGGATGTACCGCAAGAAGGTCACGCAGCACATGAGCGACGCGAGCTGACCTCCCAGTTCCACGCGCAGGGGCCGCCGCACCGTTTCCACGGTGCGGCGGCCCCTTCCGTATGCGTACGGGGTCCGGTGTCAGCTCCGGCCCGAGCGCAGCCGGCGCCACGGGGTGAACGTGAACACGGCGCCGCCCAGCAGGATCGCCGTACCGGCGACCAGGCCGAGTGCGCGCAGGGCGCCGTTGTCCTCGGCACCCGTCGCCGCGAGCCCGCCGCCGGACGCCGTGCCGCCGCCCGCCGCCGCCGCTCCGCCGGAGCCCCCGGTGTCACCGCCGGAGGCACCGCCTTCCTGGGCGGTGGTGTCGAGTTCGAGGGATGCCTGCGGGGTGCCCTTGACCGTGCACGGAATGGTGATCTTCGAGCCTCCCAGCATGACGTCGATCGTCAGGGCGCCGGGGGTGAGCGTGGACTTGCCGGAGGCGCCCGGCTTGTACGTGCCGGTCATGTCGGTGAGGCTGACCGGCTTGTCCTTCTCCAGGGCCTTGGGGTTCCCCGGTCCGGTGACGGTCACGGAGCCCTTGTCGGCGCCGCCGATGACGATGTTCATGGACGGCTTGAGCGCGCCGGCGGGCAGCGGAGCCGGGCTGTCCATCACGTCCTTGGCGGTCTTGACCGTGAGCGCGTAGCTCCCGCCGCTCTTCTTGGCGTTGATCGTCACCTTGGAGGCGATGCCCTCCTGCGGCCCCGGCGACTTGCAGGCGAAGTTGACGACGACTTCCTTGCCCGGGAAGTCCGTGGCACCGCCGCTGCCGCCGGAGGCCGAACCGCCCGAGTCCGAACCGCCGGAGGTCGTGCCTCCGGAGGTCGTGCCTCCGGAGGTCGTACCGCCGCTGCTGGTGCCTCCGGAGGTCGTGCCGCCGCTGGTGGTGCCGCCGGAGGTCGTGCCTCCACTGGTGGTCGTACCGCCCGCGGTCGTGCCGCCGGTGGTGGATCCGCCGCCGTCCGTGACCTTGATCGTCGCGCCCGGCTGGACCGTCTCCTTCGGGGTGCACTTGGTGTCGGTGGAGATCGGCTTGGAGACGTTGAGGTTGTACGCGTCCGGCGTCAGCGTCAGGTCACCCGCCTTCTCCAGCTTCAGCGAGCCCTTCATGTCCGACATGATCATGGGACTGTTCCTGGGGATCGCCGGGTTCTGCCGCGGTCCCTCCATCTTCAGGTCGCCGGTCGCCGCGCCGCCCAGCTTGATGGTGCCGGTCGGCTTGACGGTGTCCTTGTCGAGATCGAGGACGTCGGGGTTGTCGGAGGCGCCCTGGATCGTCTTCCACACGACCTCGACGGTGTCCCCGACCTTGGCCTCGGCGGGCGCGGTCAGCTGCACCTTGGTGGTGCCCTGGACGGGCGGCAGTCCGGAGATGGCCGGGGGTATGCACTCCGTCTTGTACGAGATGTCGGCGGCCTGGGCCGGGCTCGCGGCCAGCAGCATGCCCGCCCCGCCGATCATCATCGCGACTCCCGCCGCGACCGTCCTGCGTTGCGTACTCACGAATGTCCCTTCGTCGTCGGTCTGTGCTCTGACGGTGCGGAATCAGGGGTGAACCACGGCAGCGTGGCCGTGGTGGTGCCCGGGGGCGGTGCGGGGCCCGCGGCCGGGGCCGGGGCGCGCCGCAGTTTCGGGAGCCTCGCTGTCACCGCGGCGCGCGGGGACGGGCTGCCTGCCCGCCGCCGGCCGGCGCCGTGTCCGGTGCGCGGCCGGACCTTGTCGACGATCGCCATGCCGATACGGAACACGGCCGCGGGCACGACCAGGCAGAGCAGGATCCAGAAGAGCGTCACGCCCCACGGGCGGCCGACCCCCCACGGCTGCTCGGCCAGCACCTTCGTGCCGTACTTCAGCGAGATCTGGTAGTCGCCGTGGGCACCGGCCGTCAGCTCGACGGGCAGCTCGATACGGGCCTTGCGGCCGGGCTCGACGGTCCCGCGCCACTGCCGCTCCTCCCACTGCGCGGCGTAGACGCCGTGCGCGGTGCCGACCTGGAAGACCGGGTCCTCGACCGGCGCGGAGCCCAGGTTGCCGACGGTGAACACGAGCCGCCGCGAGGGCGGGGCGCCGAACCAGGTCAGCAGCCCGCTGTCGCCCTCCAGCCGGGTCGCCGCGAGGACGGCGAGCTTCCCGTCACCGTTCTCCTTGGGGAGCGCGGCGACCGGGTGTCCGGCGACCACGAACACCGCGTCGGCCAGGGCCTGGTCGCCGGTGACCGTGGCGACATGGACCACGCAGGGGCACGGCGCGGGCGGCTCGGTGACCGGCATCTTCTTGGTGAAGGCACCCTTCTTGTCGGTCGTGACGGCCCGGCCTGCCGCGTTGGCGCAGGAGTTGGTGCCTCCGATCACGCCGCGCGCCGGGGTGGACTGCCCGCAGATCAGCATCATGAGCAGGGTGTCGGGCCGCCAGCCCTTGCCCTTGACGGTGATCTCGCCGCCCTTGCCCGCCTCCTTCTGCGAGAGCGTGACCGCTGGTTTCGGTTCTGCCGCGCTGCGCTCCCCGGCCCCGGCCCCGGTCGCGGTCAGCAGCAGGGCGGGCAGTATCGCGGCCAGCAGTACGGCGAGCAGCGCGGCCGCCCGCCCGCGGCCGTCGCTCCGGAATGCCGCCGGTCCGGTCCGTCCAGTCACGATTCCGCTCCCGCCTTCACCAAGTGCCTCTCGTCGGAGTGCTGTCGATGGTCCGGAGCCGGTGCGGCCCCGTCGTCGTGGGTGCTCCGCCGCGTCGCCCGCCTGCGCCGGAGGCCGTACACACCGGCGGCGACGACGCCCAGGAGGAGCAGTGCGCCGCCGGTCACGGGCGCCCAGGGCACGAAGGCCGCCGAGGCGGTCGCCTCGCCGTGCGCGCCGCCCGCCGCCGTGGCGCGCAGCCGTACGGTGACGGAGTCGAGGGCGGGGGCGTCCCGCCACGGTTCGGTGAGCCGCACCCGCTGACCGGGCAGGAGTTCCACCGGCAGAGTGCGGGCGTCGCGCCGCAGCAGGGCCCCGAACACGCCGTCCGCGCTGACGGACAGGCGCGGCACCAGGACCGCGTTGCCCCGGTTGACCAGCGTGTAGTGGATGGTCCCGCCGCCCACCGTGACGTCCTCCACCGTGAGTGCGGCCAGCGTGGGCCCGCCGACCCGCAGCTGGACCCGTACGCCCACCGAGCGGCCGCCGCTCTCGGCGACGATCGCGCCCGGGTGGTCACCGGGCAGCGCGTCCTCGGGCACGGTGAAGGAGACCGGCACATCGGCCCTGGTCCGGCCGGGCACCGTCACCTCGGTGCTCGCGGTCCGCAGCCAGGCCCCGGTCCCGGTGGAGCCGTGCGCCCCGCGCACCGCGAAGCCGCCGTCGCCGGTGTTGTAGGCGTCGGCGCCG
>NZ_JAELVH010000122.1 GCF_019399235.1 Streptomyces poriferorum
CCCTCACCGTCATCGGCCCGCTCCACGCGGTGGGACGGGCCGATGACGGTGAGGGAGGCGGGGACGCCGTCCCCCTGGAAGACGGGTGCGGAGACCGCGGTCACCGCTTCGTCGTACTCGCCGTGGCTGATGCAGTAGCCATCGGCGCGGACCTGCGCGTAGCAGGTGAGCAGCGCGTCCAGGTCCGTGATGGTGCGGTCGTTGAAGCGCGTCAGTCCGGTGGCGCCGAACATCTGCCGGATCTCGCGTTCGGGGTGGTACGCGAAGATCGTGTGCCCGGACGCTCCGGCGTGGCCGGGCATGACCGCGCCGATGATCGCGGTGTAGCGGACGGGTCCGGTGCCGTCGACGGCGGCTTCGCAGCGGTAGCTGCCGCCGTGCGGGACGTTGAGGACGATGCTCTCGCCGGTCTCGCGGAGCAGCCGGGCGAGTATCGGGCGGGAGATCGAGGACAGCACTCCGCTGTGCTCGCTGACCCTGGCCAGCCGGGACAGGGCGGGGCCCGGACGGTAGCGGCGGCTGTTGTCGTCGCAGAGCAGGAAGCCGCGCGCGCTCAGGGTGGTGAGCAGGCGCTGCACGACGGCCTTGTCCCAGCCGTGGTGGCGGGCCAGTTCGCTGACGCCCCATTCGGGGCGCTGCTCGGTGAAGGTGAGCAGCACGAGCAGGGCCCGGTCCACGGTCTGCAGCACGGCGGGGGCCTGCTGTCCGGCCGGTGCCGGAGTGGTGGTGTCCGTGCCGCGCTCAGCCATGGGCCGGGCCTCCTTCGTCCACGTCATCGATCTTCCGGTGCGGAAATCGCAACGCCGTTGCGATTTCTGGCGAAAGGATGCGGGCGCCTTCGGCGGGTGTCAAGGGTTTCCCGGAAATTCGCTCCGCGGCGGGAACGGCCTGTTCAGAGGTGGTGGAAGGCGGGCCCCTGGCAAGGACGGGTCCGGAGCCGGATGAAGTCGGGAACGGTCCGCTCCGGGCGCCCGGCGATGCGGCCGTTCCGCGCCGCCGTCCGTGGGCGGGCTCACGGGGCCCATTCACCCTCGTTCACTCGATTGGCCTAACCGGGCCGGCAGCCCCGCAGCCGCGTCGCACGGGGCCTGCGCCGACGTGGGGCGGGTACGGCGGCGAGCCTCCGGCGGCCGGGCGGTTGCAGCGTCCATCCGGGTGAGGCGCGATGGAGACCGGACGCGTCTTCCCTGCTGGACCCACCTACAGGACGCGCCCGGGCGAGGAGGAATCGGTCATGGGAGCCGCTGACGGTTTCACGGATTCCGGAGAGCTCGACGGCCTGACGGTGTACGACACCGAGGGCGAGAAGATCGGCAACGTGGGGCGGGTGTATGTCGACGACAACACCGGCCGGCCGGACTGGATCACGGTGAAGACCGGCCTGTTCGGTATGAAGGAAAGTTTCGTGCCTCTCGCCGGAGCCCGTCGAGTGGGCTCCGACCTGCACATCTCGCATCCGAAGGACCGGGTGAAGGAAGCCCCACGGGTGGACGCGGACGCCCATCTGTCGGTCTCCGAGGAGGAAGAGCTCTACCGGCACTACGGCCTGAGCCGGAATACCAAGGCCAACCTCGGCGACCGCGCCGGCACCACGAGCGCCGACGCACCGACCACGACCGGCACGGGCACCATGGGCGCGGCCGGAGCCGGGGCCGGAGCCGGTGCGGCAGCCGGGGCCGGGGCCATGGGCGCCGCGGGCACGGGCCGCACGACCGACAGGACCACGTCGGCCGGCATGGCCGGTGCGGGCACCGGGACCGGCAGGCACCGCGACACCGAAACCTCGGGCACGTCCCGTCCGCTGGCCGGAGCCGGTGCGGGAGCCGAACGCTCCGGTGCCGACCTCAGCGGCAAGGAGGAGCTGATCCGCTCCGAGGAACAGCTGCACATCGGCACCGAGGAGTACGAGAGCGGCAAGGCCCGCCTCCACAAGTACGTCGTGACCGAGAACGTCACCAGGACCGTGCCCGTCACGCACGAAGAGGTGCGCGTGGTCCGTGAACCGCTCCGTCCGGGCGACAAGGCGGCCGGCCGGTCCGACATCACCGAGCAGGACGTGGAGGTCACCCTGCACGCCGAGCGCGCCACGATGCGCAAGGAGACCGTGCCGGTCGAGCGGGTGCGGATGGAAACGAAGAAGGTGACCGAGCAGAAGGAAGTCTCCGCCGAGCTGCGCAAGGAGCAGATCGACTACGCGGACGGCACCGGCAAGAGCGGCAAGGACATGGGTGGCAAGGACATGGGCGGCGAGTTCGGCCAGGAGCGGCGCCGCTGACCCCCGGCACACCGCGCCGGACGGCCCTGCCGCACCGAGAGGGGCGGGCCCCGCACCGGGGCCCGCCCCTTGCGCTCCACGGCGCGGGACAACCCGGTGGCCGCCGGGCCCCGCACCGCCCCGGACGCCGCAGGTACCTCAGGGACGCCCCGGACGAAAACGCACCGAGGGCCGCCCACGAGGGCCGTCCGGTGTCACGACGGCCCGTACCCGGTAGACGTCGGCGATGAGCTCCTCCGTGATCACTTCCGCCGGAGTGCCGCCCGCGACGACCCTTCCCCCGTTCATCACCACGATCCGGTCGCAGAACATCGCGGCCAGATTGAGATCGTGCAGGGCGACGACGGCGGTGAGCGGCAACGAGGTGACCAGGGACAGCAGTTCGAGCTGGTGCTGGATGTCCAGGTGATTGGTCGGTTCGTCCAGGAGCAGTTCGCGCGGCTGCTGGGCGAGCGCGCGGGCGATCTGGACGCGCTGGCGTTCACCGCCGGACAGCGTGTGCCAGGACTGGTCGCGGCGTTCGGCGAGGCCGGTCCGTTCCAGGGCCTCGCGCACCGCCCTCTCGTCGGCCGCCGTGGGCGCCGACCAGGCGCGGCGGTGCGGGATGCGGCCCAGGCGTACGACGTCCACGACACTGAGCTCGACCTGGGTGACGGCGTGCTGGTCGACCACCGCTACGCGTCGGGCCACGGTGCGGCGGCCGACCGCGGTCAGCGGGTCGTCGTCGAGGGTGACCAGGCCCGCGTCCGGGGCGAGGACCCCGGCCAGTATCCGCAGCAGGGTGGACTTCCCGGAGCCGTTCGGGCCGATCAGCCCGATGGTGCCGCCGGGCGGCGGAGCGAGCGAGACACCGTCCAGGATGAGGCGGCCGCCCGCCTCCCGGCTGACCCGGTCGGCCCGCAGGCCGCCGGGGACGGCCCGGGTCACGGGGTCCGCCGGGTTCGGTGGAGGACCAGCACGAAGGCGGGTACCCCGATGAGTGCGGTGACGACTCCCACCGGTACCTCCTGCGGATCGAGAACGGTCCGGGCGAGGGTGTCGACCCAGACCAGGAACACGGCCCCGGCGAGTGCGGTGACCGGCAGCAGTCTGCGGTGCCCGGAGCCGGTGAGCGCCCGGGCCGCGTGCGGCAGCACCAGTCCGACGAACCCGATGGCGCCGGCGGAGCTCACGAGAGCGGCGGTCAGCAGTGCGGTCGCACACAGCAGGACGATGCGGGTACGGCCGACGTGGACGCCGAGGGTGGCCGCCGCGTCCTGGCCGAAGGCGAAGGCGTCGAGCGTACGGGCGTGGCCGAGGCAGACCAGCAGCGTCACGCCGAGCACGGCGGAGCAGATCCACACATCGCTCCAGCCGACGCCGCCGAGCGAGCCCAGCAGCCAGAACAGCACGCCGCGGGTCTGCTCGGCGTCGGCTGCGGTCATCACGACGAAGGAGGTGAGCGCGGAGAAGAGCTGCATGGCCGCGACGCCGGACAGGACGACCCGGTCGGTGCTGCCGCCGAGGGTGTGGCTGAGCAGCATGACCAGGGCGAAGGAGCACAGGGCCCCGATGAACGCCCCGGCCGACAGGGAGACCGCTCCCCCGCCGACCCCGAGGACGACCACGACGACGGCGCCGGTCGAGGCTCCGGAGGAGACCCCGAGGACGAACGGATCGGCGAGCGGGTTGCGCAGCAGCGACTGCATGACGGTGCCGCAGACCGCGAGCCCCGCGCCGCAGACGGCGGCGAGCAGGGTGCGCGGCATGCGCAGGTTCCAGATGATGCCGTCACGGATCGGGCTGAGCCGCGACTCGCCCGCGCCGAGGTGGGAGGCGACCGCGGACCAGACGTCGGCGACGGAGATCCGGGCCGGGCCGATGGTGACGGCGACGGCGACGGACAGGGCGAGCAGCAGGAGCCCACCGGTCCACAGGAGTCCTTCGCGGATACCGCGGATACCGCGGATGCGCCGGAGGCCGGGACCGGTGCGCGCGGCCGCGTCCTCGCGCGGCGCCGCGGCCTGTTCGGTGTCCGTCACCCCGCGAGCCCGAAGGTGCGCAGACCGGCGGCCACGAGCTCCACGCCCTCGACGGTCCGGATGGTCGGGTTCATCGCCTGGCCGCTGAGCAGCACGTAGCGCTTGTGCCGGACGGCGTCCATGTTCTTCGTGACGGGGTTGGACTCCAGGAAGGCGATCTTCTTCGCGGCACTCTCGGCGGTCTGCGACTTGCGGGTCAGATCGCCGATGACCAGCACATCGGGGTTGCGGTCGGCGACCGTCTCCCAGTTGATCTGCGGCCATTCCTCGTGGGTGTCGTCGAAGGCGTTCTCCGCCCCGAGTTCCCGGGTGATGATGCCGGGCGCACCGCAGCAGCCGGCCAGGTACGGGGCCTCGGAGTTGGCGAACCAGTACAGCAGCGAGGTCCCGGAGGCGTCGATGCCGCTGGTCGCCTTCCGTACCCGGGCGCGCAGCCCGGCGACGAGTTTCTCGCCGCGCTCTGGAACGCCGAACACCTTGGCCAGGTCGCGCACTTCGGCGTAGACGCTGTCCATGGTCAGCGCGCCGGTGCGGACCCCGTCGCCGTCCTTGCTGTTGTCCTTGGCGGTGCAGTCGGCGGGCGAGACGTAGGTGGGGACGCCGAGTTCCTCGAACTGCTCGCGGGGGGCGACACCGCCCTTGGCGAGCGTCGATTCGAAGGAGGCGCTGACGAAGTCGGGCTCCTGGTCCAGGACCTTCTCCGACGAGGGGCGGTTGTCGGAGATCCTCGGGACGCCCGCGTTGGCCTTCTCCAGGCCCTTCAGTACCGGATCGGTCCAGGTGGCCGTGGCGGCCAGCCGGTCGGCGAGACCGAGCGAGAGCAGGATCTCGGTCGATCCCTGGTCGACCGGTACGGCGCGCTTCGGCGCGGCGTCCACGGTGACGGTCCGTCCGCAGTTCTTCAGCGTGACCGGATAGCCTTCGGCGTTGCCCGACTCGGCGGTCGTGCTGTCCTTGCCGCCGCCGCAGGCCGTCAGCAGGATCAGGGCGGCGGTGAGCAGGGCGGCGGAGCGGGCGGGGCCGGCTATGGGCGGCACGGAGTACCTCGGCGTCTCTGGGCCCATGCGCGGGGCCCTTACGGAGTTCCGCGACCCGGTACCGGACCGCGGGTGCCAGCAGGTCTTCGGACTCGGGTTCATGCGGACGGGACGCCTTCCCGGGAAACCGTGGGTCTCCCAGTGGCCGTGGCCCCGCCCGTCCCCCTCACCGCTGCGCGTCAGTTCCGGATTCGCACCGGATTCCCTGACCCCTACGTGGAGTTCGACTGGCTCCGGGCACGCTACCACGAGCCTCTGCGCAGCTCAGCGGCGGTGCGGGGCGGTGCGGTGGCCGGGGCGGTGTGCCGCGCACCGCCCCGGCCACCGGACCGTCCAGGAAGGCCTGGCTGCGGTCACGCGTTGCGGTGAACCGATTCGCCACCGGGGGTGCGCGGACCGGCCGCTTCCGGGGCCTCGGCGGTGTGCCAGGAGGCACCCGGATCGTCGTAGGCGTCGGTGTAGCGGGCTCCGGTGATGGGCCAGTCGGCGAGCAGTTCACCGGGCAGCGCGAAGGATGCGGCCAGTTCCGGCAGATGGCCGCTGACGGCGGTGACGAGCTGTTCGGTGGCCTCGCTCAGCCCGTCGACCTGATCTGGGGTCAGTCGGCCTGCCGCGAGCAGGTCCCCGCTGTTGCGTGCGACCCAGCGCAGCGCGAACAGCCGGGCCAGTTCGTCCAGCCGCTCGCGGGCCTCGCCACCGGGCAGCGCCGCGAGCGCGTTCTCGTACGCGTGGGCCGCCTGCCGGTACGCATGGGCCTCGACCCCCCGCAGCGCGGGCCCGGATGCCGCGTTCCAGCGCTCCAGCGGCCCGCCGTCAGCCGCCCGCGCCATCCGTGCGGCAGCCCGGGCGAACCAGATGCGCTCCACCTCGTCCAGGAGACGGCCGAGGAACCCGAGGTCGGCGAGGTCGCCGCCCGTGGGGTCGGCGGCCGGATCCTCCCGCGGGGCCCGTGACCGGTCGAGGAGCAGTCCGGCGGCCGCCCGGGAGTGAATGGCCAGGTTGTCGCCCTCGGCGGTGATGGCGCCCTCGATCCCGGTGACGAGTTCGGTCATCCCGTTGTTCTCCAGCAGCCCCTGGGCGCCGCACCGCTCCCGGCATTCGACGATCACGGACCTGGCCTGCCAGGTGATCCATCCCTTGGCGATGTCGACCAGTCGCTCGTCCGTCTCCCGCTCCGCGGGCGGCCGGGCCGCCGCCTTCTCCCACCGGTCGAGTACGCGCCGGTGCAGCAGGCTCATCGCGAAGACGGTGGCCATGGCCTCGGCGAGCGGGCCGTGGTGGCTGCGGTGGGCCACCACGGGCACCGGAGGCGCCGAGCGGCCCCCCGAGACGAAGCGGTGGCCGCCGTAGCGGACGGCGACGGCCAGCGTGGTGCGGGCGGAGCCCACCGCGCTGGCGCTCATGCAGATCCGGCCGGTGACGACCCGTCCGATCGAGGCGAGGAAGCGGCGCCTTCGTCCGTCGGTGCCGCTGCGGAACACCCCGTCGTCGCCGACCCGCCCCTGCGCGCCGCCGAGCAGTGCCCCGCGGTCCACGAGGACCTGGTCGAAGGAGGTCAGGCAGTGGTCGACCGGACTGCCCATCCGTGCGGGGAGCCGGCGCACCCG
Organism: Streptomyces poriferorum; assembly: GCF_019399235.1. Taxonomy (GTDB): domain Bacteria; phylum Actinomycetota; class Actinomycetes; order Streptomycetales; family Streptomycetaceae; genus Streptomyces; species Streptomyces poriferorum. The sequence continues at coordinate 6,941 of NZ_JAELVH010000122.1, forward strand.
GATCCCGGGCAGGGTCCGGGACGCGTCCGTGAGCGGCACCAGCAGCAGGAAGACCCCGTGGTCATGGCCTTCGACGATCAGGCGGGCGGCGACGAGACCCGACTTGGGTCCGCCGGCCGGACTGGTGTTGGGCATGAACTTCTGTGCGCCGGCGTGCGGGGTGTGCAGCACGAACCCGTCCCGTTCGGGGTCGTAGGTGGCGGTCGTCTCGATGGCCGCGGCGTCGTTGCCGTGTGCCACCTCCGTACAGAGGAAGGTGCCGATCCGTCGCAGCCCGAGGAAGTCCGACAGGTCGCGGGGGCTGTCGGCGTCGTGGTCCAGGAGGCTGCCGAGGAACAGGTTGTAGTGGATGCCCGCGACCGTGGCGAACGCCGGGTCCACCGGGGCGAGCCACTCGTGCAGTGCCGCCAGGGCGCGGGGGTCGGCGGCGGGTCGGGCGGCGCTGTCCAGTGCGTTGTTGAGCGTGCGCAGCCGTGCGTGGGCCAGGGCGAGGCGTTCGTCGGGCGTGGGGCCGGGAGGCGGCCAGAGCGGCCGGCGGAACGGCTCGGTGGCGACGAGGCGGCGCCAGAATCCGTGCTCGCGGCGGGCATCCGGACCGAGGAGCACGGTACTGAGCGGACCGGTGACCGGACCGGTCCCGGCTTCCGATGTGTGGGCACTGTCGAAAATGGTGTTCATAAAACCGGGAACGATCAGGAATGGTCCAGGACACTCCACAAGCCGGTGTCCGGGCTGATCCTCGTCACCCGAAGCGGCCCGGCACGACAGCGGCCAGGTGGCCGTCCGTCACCTGTATGCAGCAATCCGCCGCGCTGTGCGGGCGGACAGGACATCCCCTTGGTTCATGGAACGGCACCCCGATCAGCCCGCGGCACAGGACGAACACGCCGAACTGGAAGCCCTCCGGGCCCGGGTGGCGCAGCTGGAGGAGGACCGCGCCCCGGCCCGCTCACGGCTGCGCCTGCGTTCGTTCCTCGCGGTCCTGCTGATCCTGGTGGCGGCCGTGCTCACCCCGCTGAGCGTCCTGTCGAGCTGGGCGCGCGACGTCGCGGGGGACACGGACCGCTATGTGGACATGATGGAGCCGCTGGCCTCCGACCCCGATGTGCAGGCGGCGGTGACCGCACGCGTCACCGACGCCGTCATGACCCATCTGAACATCGACGCGTTGCTGGCGGACGTCGCGCCCGCCGACCGGCCCGTGGTGGACAAGGCCCTCCAGAAGCTCGGTGACCCGCTCACCGCGGGCGTCACGAACTTCGTGCACGGCACCGTGGAACGCTTCGTCACCAGTGACGCCTTCGCTCGGGTGTGGAGCGAGCTCAACCGGCGCGCCCACGCCTCCGTCGTGAAGGCCCTGACGGGCGAGGGCGGTGGCGCGGTCAAGCTCGCCGGCGACACCGTGACCCTGGACCTCGCCCCGGTCATCGACCGGGTGAAACAGCGCCTCGTCGACCGCGGCCTGACGGTCGCCGAGAAGATTCCCGAGATCCACACCGACTTCACCCTCCTCACCTCGGACTCGGTCGGCAAGGCCAAGAAGAGCTTCCGGGCCCTCGAACTCCTCGGTTTCTGGCTGCCCGTGTTCACGCTGGTGGTGGCGGCCGGCGGGGTGCTGCTGGCGGTGCGCCGCCGGCGGGCGCTGGTCACCGCGGCGCTGGCCATGGCGGTGGGTGCCGCACTGCTCTGGCTCGGGTTGTGGGCCGGACGCGCGTTCTATCTCGACAGTCTGCCCCCGCATGTCTCCCAGCCTGCGGCGGGAGCGGTGTTCGACACGCTGGTCGGCTATCTGCGCGCCGGGGTCCGGCTGGTGGTGACCGTCGGCGCGGTCGTGGCGCTCGCCGCCTGGCTCACGGGCAGCGGCCGCGCGGCGAGCAGGGTCATGGCGATGTGGAGCGGTGGCATCGGGGCCGTACGGGACGCGGCCGGTTTCACCGGCGGCCCGGTCTGCCGGTGGGTGCACCGGGCGCGGCGGCCGCTGAACTGGACGGTGGTCGTGGTGGCCGTCGCGGTGCTGCTGGCCTGGGACCGGCCGACGGGCCTGGTCACGGTGTGGATCGCCCTGTGTGCCCTGTTCGTCCTCGCGGTCGTCGAGTTCCTCGACGACGACAGCACTCCGCATCTGGCGGCGCCGGCGTAGCCCGGCCGCCCCGGGCCTTGTAATGCCCGAGTAACGGACGGTGGGTACAACGGTGCCGTGCCGGTGACAGCTGGGCGGTGTAGGGATGGGCAGCATCTCCGGAGCCACCGACCCAGCAGCTCCTCGTCGGCGCGATGGCGGTGCCGCCGTCCCCGTGGGGGGTGACGGTGGCACCGCCCAGTTCATGTCCGGCCGAGTGCCGCGTCCAGTTCCGCCTCGTCGGGCGGGCTGGCGCCGGCCCGGGCGACGGTGACGGCGGCCGAAGCCGCCGCGCGGCGCAGGACGTCCGTCACGGTGGCCCGGTCCAGTGCCCGCAGCCGCTCCCGGCCGGCCGGCCCGAGCAGTCCGTGCGCGGCCAGTGCGTGCAGGGTGCCGGACATGAAGGCGTCCCCCGCCCCCACCGTGTCGACGACCTCGGCCGGCAGCGCATCGACTGTCACCGGCCCGTCGGGCAGGACCGCGCAGGCTCCGTCACCGCCCCGGGTGACGAGAACGACGGCCGGGCCCGTGGTGAGCCATCGTCCGGCGGCCTTCACCGGATCCTCGCCCGGATACAGCCACTCCAGGTCCTCGTCGCTCGCCTTGACCACATCGCTGAGCGCCACACAGAGCTCGGCCCTGCGCACGGCGGCCTCGTGGTCCCCCATCAGCTCCGGTCGCACATTGGGGTCGTAGCTGACCGTCGCGGCGGCCCGCAGCGACTCGACGGCGGCGAGCACCGCGGATGCTCCGGGCTCCGTGACCGCGGCGATCGAGCCGGTGTGCACATGGGCGGGAGTCCGCTCCAGGGAGACCGGGCCGAGCGACCAGGTGATCTCGAAGGCGTACGCGGCCCGCCCCGCGCCGTCCAGGGTCACGACGGCGGACGGTGTGGGAGCCGTCGAGCCGTCCGTACGGACGTCGACCCCGGCCGCGGTGAGGTGGTCCCGGATCAGCCGCCCGTTCCCGTCCGCTCCGAGCTGGGTGAGCAGGGTGGCGTCGTGTCCGAGCCGGGCCAGGCCGTACGCCACGTTGGCCGGGCTGCCGCCCGGATGGACCCGGTCGGCCGTGTCCGGCTCCCGGACGATGTCGGCGACGCACTCGCCGATGACCAGCAGGTCGAGTCTGTCGGGCATGAGGGTGATGTCTCCTGTTGTGCGGTGCGGTGGGATGGGCGTCCCGGCAGACGGCACGGCACTGCCCGCGGACGCGTCGACCCCGATCCTGCCCTGTGCGACCCGCTCCGGTGGCGACGAGTCGCCGGTACGGGGTGGCCCCGCCCGGGACCGCCCGTCGCCCCGTCACGCCTCCAGCGCGTCGGCCACGAGTGCGAGGAATCGCGCATGGGCCCGCGCACTGCACACCGGCTCGGGATTCCAGGGCACCACCCGTACGGAACCAGCGACCGGCGCCCACGGCCCGTCGCTCCGGAGCTCGTCGAGCGCGGTGGCGTGGGCCCGGATGTCGGCGAGCACGACGGCCGGTCTCAGGGAGGCGGCCCGGTCCCAGCCGACCGTGGACCAGTTGGCACCGGGGCCGTCCGCGGGTTCCACCAGGCCGACGCCGAGCTCGGCCAGCACCCGCAGCTCGGGCCACATGCGGGGACGGGCCAGATGCGCCTGCTCCTGGCCCGCCGGTGACAGGGCGAGGACCCTCGTCCGGTCCGGGCCCGAGGTGAGCGCGCGCAGCCGGCCCCTGGCCGCGTCCAGCTCCTGGGTGGCCGCCGCGGGCTCCTCGGCGCCGAGTGAACGCGCCAGCTCGGCGAACCGGTCACCGATCTCCGTCAGGGTGCGTGCCTGGCCCACGTCGATGACCACGACCGGAACGTGCCCCTCCAGGTGCTTGGCCGTCTCCGGATCGAGGCCGTAGACCTGACCGCCGCCGTAGCTGACGGCCACCACGAGGTCCGGTTCCCCGCTCAGCAGCGTGTCCACGTCCAGCGCGGCACCCGCCCCGGCGTACGCGACGCCGTCCAGGGGCAGCGATCCGGTCTTCGCCGCGTCCGGCACCGTGGGGTCGTCGTGACCCGAGCCGAATATCCCGCTCGGGCGGATGCCGTGGTCCCATAAGGTCGCACCGGCCTGGACATAGGCGAGGACCCGGCTCGGGGGCCTCCCTGCGGTCGACACCTGTCCCCGGTCGTCGCAGAATTCCCACACGGTCCGCTCCCTCACGTCACACCTCTCGCCACTGGTTGCCCGCCCCCCGTAGCGGTCTCCTCCAGGACTACCTGCCCAGCGAAACCGCACGGCACCCGCGGCTCCGGATACGGACTACAGGTCCGCCGCCGTGGATCGCACGAGATAGGTGACGGGCCCGGGGTCCGGCACCTCGGTCTCGGCGAATCCGAGCCGGTCGTAGAACGCCCTGGCCCGGGTGTTGGCCGTGAGCATGCACAGATGCACGCCCTTTACCCCCTTGGCGTCCAGGGCCGCGAGGAAGGCACGCATCAGCTCCCTCCCGTAACCCCTGCGCTGCCAGTCGGGCAGCAGGTCGATGTGCAGGTGGGCGGGATGGGCGGCGAGTTCGGGGAGGACCATGCGCTCCGGATTGTGCAGGAGGGCGATCATCTCGTCGCTGGGGCTGCGCGGTGCCGCCTCCGGCCGCGGATAGCGGTCCTCGACCAGGGGCAGCCAACGCCCGCGGAACTCCGTCACGAAGCGTGAGGTGTCGGCCGTGCCCAGGATGTAGCCGACCGCCCGGCCCGTTCCGTCGTCGATGACGAAGGCCAGGTCGGGTTCGAGGTGGGCGTACGGCGCGGCGAAGATCGACGGCATCAGCTCCGGGTCCGGGTACAGGTGCCGGGAGTCGCCGCCGTTGTCGGCGGTCCGGACGCAGATGTCGGCCAGGGCGTCGCGGTCACTGGATCGGTAGGCCCGCAGGCCGGGAAGCAGGGTCACCGCCTCATCCTGCCGACCCTGGGAGCGCTCCCACAAGGGTAAGGAGCATATTCCGCCGACGCTCCCGCCGGCATCGGCGCCGCCGGATCCGTCAGTCGGTGAAGGCTGTCAGTCGGTGACGGCTGTCAGTCGTTGACGGCCGTCAACAGCACCGCGGCGTCCTCCAGGGCGAGCAGCCCGTGCCGTTCCTGGGGGATCGGGTGGAGCTGCCCGGCGGCGAGTTCCACATCGCCCGACGCGGCCGTGAGCCGGACGGAGCCGCGCAGTACCTGGAGCGAGGCCGCGGGCGGGGCGTTGTGCTCGTCGAGGGCGCGGCCGGCCGCCAGCGCGATGACGGTCTGGCGCAGCGAGTCCTCGTGGAGCAGCAGGTGGGCGCTGCGGCCGTGCGGGGAGGTGCGGGCCGCGGCCAGGTGCTCGTCGGCCAGGGCGTTCAGATCGTTCGGTGCGTCCATACGCCCCACTGTGCCGCAGCCCCCGCTCCCCCGCGATCCTGCCGGACCCGGCCGTGCACCACATACGGCCGGGTCCTTCGACGGGCCGGGCGTCAGACCCGCAGCCAGACCGCGGTGTCCTGCGGCAGCCTCCCCGCAGCATCGAGGGGGCCACTGGCCAGCAGAATCGCGGTGTGCGACGGGAGCCCGGCGGGTTCGGCGGCCAGGTTGACGACGCAGACGAGGCCTTCGGTCCGCGTGAAGGCGAGTACCCCGGGCGCCGAGTCCAGCCAGGTCAGTCTGTCCGTCCCGGGCTGTCCCGCCGTCTCGAACCCCGGTTCGCTCCGGCGCAGCCGCAGGGCCTCGCGGTACAGGCTGAGCATGGAGTCCGGGTCATCGCTCTGGAGGTCGGCCGCGTAAGCGGACCAGCCGGCCGGCTGCGGCAGCCAGGGTGCGGTGGTGGCCCCGAAGCCGGCGTGCGGTTCCCGCGCCGACCAGGGCAGCGGCACCCGGCAGCCGTCGCGTCCCGGGTCGGTGCCGCCCTTGCGGAAGTGCATCGGGTCCTGGATGCGGTCCAGGGGGATGTCGGCCTCCGGCAGTCCGAGCTCCTCGCCCTGGTAGAGGTAGGCCGCGCCGGGAAGGGCCAGCGAGAGGAGGGCGGCGGCGCGGGCCCGGCGGGTGCCGAGGGCGAGGTCGGTGGGGGTGCCGAAGGTCTTCGCCGCGAAGTCGAAGCCTGTCTCCGCACGGCCGTACCGGGTCACGGTGCGGGTCACGTCGTGGTTGCACAGGACCCAGGTGGCCGGGGCGCCGACCGAGGCGTGCTCGGCGAGGGTGTCGTCGATCGCGGTCCGCAGGAGTGAGGAGTCCCACGGGCAGGCGAGGAAGTTGAAGTTGAAGGCGGTGTGCAGCTCATCGGGCCGCAGGTAGCGGGCGAACCGTTCGGTGTCCGGGAGCCACACCTCGCCGACGAAGACACCGTCGTACTCGTCGGCTATGGCGCGCCAGGAGCGGTAGATGTCGTGCAGTTCGTCGCGGTCGACGAAGGGGTGCGGGTCCTGGCCCACGGTGAAGTCGGGCAGTGCGGGGTCCTTGGCGAGCAGGGCGGCCGAGTCGATGCGTACGCCCGAGACCCCGCGCTCGAACCAGAAGCGCAGCACGTCCTCGTGCTCCTGGCGGACCGCCGGGTGGGCCCAGTTGAGGTCGGGCTGCTGGGTGGCGAAGAGGTGGAGGTACCACTCTCCGTCGTCCAGCCGGGTCCAGGGTGTACCGCCGAATTCGGAGACCCAGTCGTTGGGCGGGATCTCACCGTCCACGCCGCGGCCGGTGCGGAAGTGGAAGAGGTCGCGCTCGGGGCTGCCGGAGCCGGCTTCGAGGGCGGCCCTGAACCAGGCGTGCCGGTCGGACACGTGGTTCGGCACGATGTCGATGATGGTGCGGATGCCCAGCCCTCGGGCCTCGGCGATCAGTTTCTCGGCCTCGGCGAGGGTGCCGAACGCGGGGTCGATGGCGCGGTAGTCGGCCACGTCGTAGCCGCCGTCGGCGAGCGGTGACAGGTACCAGGGGGTGAACCAGAGTGCGTCCACGCCCAGTTCGACGAGGTAGGGCAGCTTGGCCCGGACCCCCGCGAGGTCGCCGGTGCCGTCACCGTCGCCATCGGCGAAGCTGCGTACGTAGATCTGGTAGATGGCGGCGTCCCGCCACCAGTTCGCGGTGGCCTCGGACGGACGGTTGGCTGCCACGTGACGTTCCTTTCGGGCAGGTGGTACTCCGCCGCCGGCCCGGCGAGCGGGGCAGGATGGGAGGGCCGTCGGCGGAGTGCTGAGGGGAGGGCGGCCGGACGGGGCCCCGTACGGGCGGGGCGCGGTCCTGAAAGGGGTGCTATCCCTTGAGGCCGCCCGCGGTCAGACCGCTCATGATGTTGCGCTGGAAGAGCAGGAAGATGAGCAGCGTCGGGATCGACGCGATGGTGAGCGCGGCGATGAGTACGTTCTCGGGTACGCCGCTGGCCAGTGAGTAGATGCCCACGTTGAGCGTCTGCTTGCTGGGGTCGGGCAGGGTGAGCATCGGCCAGAGGAAGTCCTTCCACACCCCGACGACGGCGAAGATGGAGACGACGCCGAGGATCGGCCGGGAGATCGGCAGGACGATCGAGCGCAGGGTGCGCAGGGGCGACGCGCCGTCGATGGAGGCGGCGTCGAGGAGTTCGCGCGGGATGGAGTCGAAGAACCGCTTCAGCAGGAAGATGTTGAAGGCGTTGGTGACCGACGGCAGCCAGATCACCCAGGGCGAGTTGACCAGGTTGCGCTGGAAGACCGGCACGTCCAGCACCGTGAGGTACTGCGGGACGACCAGCACGGTGGCCGGGATCATCAGGGTGGCCAGCATCATTCCGAGAATGACCTTGCCGAACACCGGCCGCAGCTTCGAGAGCGAGTAGGCGGCCGCGACGTCGAAGACCAGCTGGAAGGCGAGCGCGCCGAAGGCGTAGTACAGGGTGTTGAAGAGCAGCTTGGACAGGTCCATCACGGTCCATGCCTGGCTGTAGTTCTCGGTGTGGAGCGAGCTGGGGAATGCGGTGGGCGGGCTCTGCACGACTTCCTGGGTGGTCTTGAGCCCGCCGGTGACCATCCAGTACAGCGGCCCGAGGAAGGCGACCGTGAACAGGATGATGACCAGGGTGAAGACGATCCAGTAGAAGGCCTTGCCACGGGGCCTGCCGAGCTGGGCCGGTGAGATCAGGGTCCGCTGGCGCCCGACGTCGGCGCCTCGTCCGGCCCTGCGCCGTGCGGACTTGCGTACGTCGCTCCCGCGCCGGGAGACAAGCGTGTTCGATGCCATGGTCGTGCTCCCGTCCTAGTCTTCGCTGCTGCGGCTCAGTCGTACGTACACCGCGGAGAATCCCGCGAGGACGACGAGCAGGACGAGGCCGAGTGCCGCCGCGCTGCCGTAGTTGTTGAAGTTGAAGGCGTACTGGTAGATGAGGTAGACGACGGTCGTGGTGGAGCCCTCGGGGCCGGCGCCGTTGGTGAGCAGGAACGGCTCGGTGAAGACCTGCATCGTCGCGATGACCTGCATGAGGAGCAGCAGGGAGAGGATGAGCCGGGTCTGCGGGATGGTGACGTGCCAGACCTTGCGCAGCAGTCCGGCGCCGTCGAGTTCGGCCGCCTCGTACAACTCGCCCGGGATGCCCTGGAGGGCGGCCAGGTAGATCAGGGTGGCGCCGCCCATGTTCATCCAGGTCGCCGCGATGACGACCGAGAGCATGGCCGTGTCGGTGTCCTGGAGCCACTGCTGGGCGGGCAGGTGGAAGACGTCCAGGATGCGGTTGAAGAGTCCGTATCCGGGGTCGTAGAAGTACTTGAAGAGCAGCACGGAGGCGACCGGCGGCAGCATCACCGGGAGGTAGACCAGCAGGCGCAGGTACCCCTGCCCGTGCCGGAACTCGTTGAGCACGACGGCGACGACGAACGGGACGACGAAACCGAGCAGCAGGGCCAGCACGGTGAACAGCAGGGTGTTGCGCCAGGCCTGCCAGAACGCCGGGTCGTTGAAGACGTAGGTCAGGTTGGACCAGCCGGCCCAGGTGGTCTTGCCGTCCTCGGTCTTCTGGAACGCCAGGATGAATTCCCGGACCATCGGATACCAGGAGAAGAGCGAGAAGCAGAGCACCGCTCCGATCAGGAAGCCGTGTGCGGAGATGTTGCGGCGCACGGCTCGCAGGAAGTCCTCGCGGGCGGAGTCCCGGCGGGCGGGGCGTGAATGTCCTGGACCGGGCGTGGTCGCCTTGCGGGAGGACAGGGTTGGGGCCGACATGGTGTGTCTCCTCGGTGCCGGTGAACTCAGGGGGCCGGAGGCGGGGCCGGGTCCGCGTGACCCGGCCCCGCGCGTCCGTTACTGGTTCGCCAGAACCTGGTTGACCTGCTGCTCGGCGGTGGAGAGGAGCTTGTCGATGTTCGCGTCCTCGTTGGTCAGCACACCCGACATGGCGTTGTCGAGGATCTTGTAGATCTCCTGCGCCTTCGGCGGCTCGGCCTTGCCCGGAACGGGGTTGTCCATGAAGGCCTTGAAGTTCTCGACCGGCATCGTCGCGTTCGCGGCGCGCGCGGCGTCGTCCTTGGTCTTGCTCTCACCGAGGAAGAAGTTCGGCTGCGGCAGCCCGACGGGGAGCTGGTCGGCCTTGGTGCGTGCCCAGTCGAACTGGCCCTTGCCGACCGTGAGGTTCTTGAAGTTGAGCCAGGCGATGCCGGCCTTGATCTGGTCGGGCGAACTACCCTTCTTGATCAGGTAGTTGTTGCCGCCGAAGAGGGTGCCCTCGGCGCCGGGGATCGGACCCAGACCGAAGGTCTCGTACTTGGCGCCGAGCTGCTGCACCATGTAGGCGATGTCGTCGGGGGCGGCGAGGAACATGCCGAGCTTGTCGCTGGCTATCTGCTTCTGGAGGTCGCCCCACTTCAGCAGCTGGGTCTTGCCCATGCTGTCGTCCTCCCAGCGCATGTCGTGCAGCTGCTGGAGGACCTGCTTGCCGTTGGCGTCGTTGAAGGCCGCCTTCTTGCCGGACGCGTCGACGACGTCACCGCCGAGGCCGAACTGGGTGGCGGCGAAGTGCCAGCCGCCGTTGTTGCCGGCGCTGTACTCGCCGTAGCCGGAGATGCCCTTGCCCAGGTCCGCGATCTTCTTGGCCGCGGTGCGGACGTCGTCCCAGGTGGCCGGCGGCTTGTTCGGGTCGAGACCGGCCTCGGTGAACAGCTTCCGGTTGATCATCAGGCCCATGGTGTAGTTGCTGGTCGGCAGGCCGTAGAGCTTGCCGTCCTTGCGCGCCACGTCGACGACCTGGGTCTGTATGTCCTTGAGCGCGGGCACGGTCTTGTCCGTGACGTACGCGGAGATGTCCTCGGCACCATCGTTGTCCAGCACCTGCTGGAGGTCGCTGAAGTAGGCGTAGAAGACGTCGGGCTGCGACTTGCCCTTCAGCATCGCGGTGAAGCGGGGCGGCTCGTTGCACTGGCCGGGGGTGGACTTTCCGTTGATCGTGACGTTCGGGTAGGTCTTGTTGAACGTCTTGATGTCCTCGTTCCACTCGCGCAGCTCCGCGGCCTTGGCCGCCGGCGGCATGCAGTCGATCGAGATCGTCACCTTCGCCTTCGGGTCGAGCGGGGCGGACGGGTCGGACGATCCCTTGGACGCACTGTTCGTGTCATCGTCCTTGCTGCTGCTCGTTCCGCAGGAGGCGAGCGAGGTCAGGGCAAGTGCGGTGACAAGGGCAGCCGCGGAGGCACGGCTGATACGGCGTGTGCGGCGCAACCCAGCACTTCTCATCGATGGTCCCCTTTGGGCATGAGCGTGGATGGCCCTCGGCCGACTCTCTGCCGGGGCGAGGCACACTCAACCAGCGCCGACATGTGAGCGCAATATCTCGCGCAGTTTTCGTAAAAGTTTGACAGCACTTCGCACGCGGCGTGCGGGGCGCGGCGCGCGCGCAGCACGGGGCGCCGTCCGGCGAACCGGACGGCGCCCCTGGTTGCGGTGCTGGTTACGGGTTGATGTTGATCTTCATGGTGGACGTCGTGTTCTTCACGTCCAGGGCGTTGCCGCTGAGCTTCAGGCCGTTGAAGGTCACCTCGCCGACAGCGGGCCCCTGGCCGGCCTCCGGCATCTCGTTGGCCCACAGCCCGAAGCCGGACCTGGCGTCGTAGGCGTCACCGCTCTTGCGTGCGCCGGAGATCGAGATGTCGGTCAGGATGGTGTCCTTGATCGGGAACTGGGGCTGGCCTCCCACGTAGTTGGTCTGGAACATGATGCCGCTGTACGTCGGGTCGACGATGTCGACATGGTTGATCCGGATGCCCTGGAAGACCTTGGAGGCGGAGAACAGCCAGATGCCGGGGAAAGTCTGCGACCCCCAGAAATGGCCTCCGGAACGGAGCACGGAGACGTTCTCGACCGTGGTCGGACCGGTCCCGAAGCCGTTCATCGGGTAGCCGAAGTCCAGCGAGCTGACCGTGATGCCGGAGTAGACCAGGGTGTCCGCGATGAGGATGTTGCGGAAGGTGTTGTCGTAGCCGCCGTAGACGGCGACGCCCGCCGCACGCCAGGTCAGCAGCGATGTGAGGTTCTCGTAGACGTTGTTCTTCATGTCCGCGCCGCCGGAGTCGATGGCGGAGAACAGCGCGAAGCTGTCGTCTCCGGTGGCCCGGGACTCGTTGTTCACGACGTGGTTGTCCGTCGAGCCGTTGGTCATGTTGATGCCGTCGGCGAACGTGTTCCGGATACGGGAGTTCCTGATGGTGATGCCGTCGGTGTTCGCGCCCCAGTAGAGGCACACCTGGTGCTCGTTCCAGACGTTGTCGATGACGATGTCCGAGACGTTGGAGAAGTCGAACACCTTGCCGGGACCGTCGATGCGCGAGGTGTAGTTCCCGAAGTACGCGAAGTTCGCGAACGTCGAGCCCTTGGCACTGGCCTCGGCACGGAAGCCGTTGTCGGTGTTCTCCTGGGACGAGGGTGCGAAGAACCTGGTGTACCAGGGTCCCGCGCCGACGACCTTGACGGCCTTCCCGTAGACCTGGAACTTGCTCGCGGTCTGGTAGTCGCCGGCCGGCAGGTAGACACCCACCAGCTTGCCCGTGGTGTCCATCCGCACCTTGTCCAGGGCGTTCTGGACGTCCTGGTGGGTGAACCCGGCGGGAACGGCGTAGGCGGCCGCGTCCGGGTTCGGGATCTGGGTGGCCTGTTCCAGGCTGACGAAGTCGATCGCGTACGTGCTGGTGTTCGCGGCGTCCTTCTGCAGCCGGATCCTGCTGCCGGCCGGGACGGTCCTGCCCAGCAGCATGTTCGCCTCGTCGTAGATGTGCCGCGGCGAACCCGAACCCGGGGAGTTGCCCGGACCGGTCTCGGCGCCGTACAGCCACGCGTACTTCGAGGTGAGGTCGATCGCCTTGAGGAAGGTGCCGTCCACGTAGACGTTCAGCTTGGAGTCGATGCCCCCGCCGCCGGCGGAGTCCGGGATGGAGAAGCGGGTCACCAGGGAGTTGGTGCTCGCCCTGGTGGTGAACTCGACGTAGTTGCCCGTGCTGTTGAGGGTGACGGCCTTGCGGCCGGACGCCTCGCCCGCGACGTCGCCGACGGTCCTGTTCGGGCCGACGACCTGCGCGCCGCCACCGGTGACCCCGTCCTCCGCCTCGTACATGTCGTACGGCATGTTGGCGCCGCGTCCGACGAAGAGGGAACTGGTGGTGGTGTTGTTCTCGCGCTTCACCGGCAGTTCGTTGGTGTCGTCGGCGATCACCGTCTTGACGGAGTACGAGCCGTTGACCGCCGTCCAGCTGCCCAGGTTCACCGGGGCGCTCGTCGCACCCGCGGCTATCGCCCCGGTGTAGGTGCCCGTGAGGGTCTTGACCGTGGCGCCCTTGGAGTCGAGCAGGGTCAGCGTGACGGCGTGGCCGCCCGCCGCGGAGGCCACCGAGCCCTGGTTCTTGATGGCGACGGAGAAGGTGACGTTCTGACCGGCGGACGGGGCCGACGGGGAGGTGCTGACCCCGGTGGAGACCAGGTCCGAGCTGGCGACCGGCTTCACGACCAGACCGGTCGTGCTCGTGTAGGTGTTGTCGGTCTCGTTCTGCTCGATGACCTCGTCTCCCGGGTCGGCGACCGCGCTCAGTGCGTACGTACCGGCGTCACGCGCTCCGATGCCGGCGCTGACCTGGGCAGAGGCCCCGCCCGCCAGCGCGCCCACGGACGCGGTGGCGACCTTGGAGCCGCCGAGCCGGAACTCGACCTTGCTCGCCGGTGCGGCGACCGAACCGGTGTTGCGCACCGTCGCGGTGAGCGTGACCGGGTCCGACTCGACGGGCGCGGCCGGAGCCGACGTCACCGAGCTGACCTGGAGGTTCGGATTGGGCGCCGGGGCGCCCAGCACCTGGAACTCCGCGACCTGACCGGCGCCCGATCCGGTGTTGGAGTTGAACTTCAGCTGGACGTCGGCGACCCGGCCGCTGACCGGGATGGTCACCGTGTTGCCGCTGCCCGGGCTGAACGCGTAGTCCTTCGCCGCGACCAGGCTGGTGAACGCCGAGGCGCTCTGCTCCCGGCCGAGGACCTGGATGTTCTGCGTCCTGGCGCCCCAGCTGCTGTCCGGGTTGAGCTTGACGACGACGTTCTCGGTGTCGGCGTTGGCGCCCAGCTTCACGGTCAGCGTGTTGGGGTAGCTGCCCCCGGCACCTTCCCAGTAGGTGGTCACGCTGTTGTCGTTGGCGTTCTCCGCGACGAACGTGTGGACCACGGACGAGGCGGTGATGGGCTTGCCGACCGCGAGGTTGGACGCCGTGCCCGTGCTGCCGTTGCGGGTGACGGTGTTGCTGTCGCCCGAGACGTTGCCCGCCGCGTCCTTGGCCCGGACCGTGTAGGAGACGGTGGCGCCGGCGGACTGTGTGTCGGTGTAGGTGGTGACATCGCCGGCCACGCTCTTGCGCAGCACGTTGTTGGCGTAGATGTCGTACCCGGTGACGCCCTTGTTGTCGGCGGACGCCTGCCAGACCAGCTTGATCTGACCGGCGGTCGCCTCGGTGAAGCTCAGGTTGGCCGGCGCGGTCGGCGCCTGGGTGTCGCCGGTTTCCCCGGTCCGGGTCACGGTGTTGCTGTTTCCGGAGACGTTGCCTGCCGCGTCCTTGGCACGGACGTAGTACGACACGGTGGTGCCGGCCGGGCGGGTGTCGGTGAACGTGGTGACATTGCCCGCCACGCTGGTGAGCAGTGCGTTCCCGGCGTAGATGTCGTAGCCGGTGACGGCCGTGTTGTCCGTCGACGCGTTCCAGGTCAGCCTGATCTGGCCGGTGGCCGGTTCGGTGTACGCCAGCTGGGAGGGTGCGGTCGGCGCCTGGGTGTCACCCGCCTCGGGTCCGTAGATCTCCAGCTCGGAGACCTGGGCGCCCGGCTGGACGGAGTTGGCGCTGACGAGCACGCGTACATAGCGGGTGGTGGTGGCGTCGAAGGAGATCGTCGCCGTCTCACCGGCCGTGGGGCTGAAGGTGTACGCCTGGGACTGCGTCACATCGCTGAAGTCGGTGCCGTTGGTGCTGCTCTGGATCTTCAGCGTCTGGCTGCGGGTCTCCCAGCCGTCGGGAAGCCGCAGGACCACCCGGTCTACGCGTACCGAGGATCCGAGGTCGGCCTGGATCCACTGCGGCAGGTTGCCGTTGCTGCTCTCCCAGTAGCTTCCGGCGTTGCCGTCGTTGGCGTTGGCGGCGATGTAGGTCTGGGTGTGGCTGCTGGCCGTGAGCGTACGGCCGGCCGCGAGGTTCACCGACGACTCCGCCGCCGCGCGCACCTCCAGTTCGGCGAGCTGGCCGTTCTGTGAAGCGGAGTTCGCGGTGATGTTCGCCCGGACGAACCGGGCCCGGGTGGCCGGGACGGAGATCGTCACCTTGTTGGAGCTGCCCGGCGCGAAGGTGTAGGCGGCCGAGGTCTTCAGCGTGGTGAAGCTCGTGCCGTCGGCACTGCCCTGGAGCGAGAGGGTCTGGCTACGGCTCTTCCAGTCCTCGGGAAGCTTCAGGGTGACCTGGTCGATGCGGGTGACCTTGCCCAGATCGCTCTGCACCCACTGGGGAAGGGAACTGCCCGACCCTTCCCAGTACGTCGACTGTTCTCCGTCGGCGATGTTCCCGGCGTCCCTGCCGCTGCCCGCGCTGCTCGCGGCCGTCCGGTGACCGGCGGCGATGTTCGGGCCGCCGGCGGCCGACGCGTTGAGCGCCGGCCAGCCGACCATCAACAGGCTGGTGGTGAGGGTGGCGGAGAGGACCCGCCATCGGCGGTGTTGCGTTCTCATTGGTCCCCGATCTTCGGCCTCGGCGCAGGGCGCGACCAAGGCGCGGCTCTGTCTGCGTACCCGTCGGTCATGACTTTCTGCACCTACGGGAATGGACTTTTGCGTTTTGCGGTCGCAGAATTGCAGAGAAGTGACGCCTCGTCTACTGCTGTGACACAGAAAGGAGCCCGGGTCGCCGCGCGCAAAACCGACCTAACTCACCTGATGCGCACCGCATTTGAGCGCTCCTCAATGAGGCAATGACACTGCCGCCACAACGCAAGCCATTTGCGTATGCACGAAAGCCGCTGAAAGGTGCCAGCTCACAGAGGGAGGCAGAAGCGCAGCCTGCCGCCCGGCCGCACGGAGTCAGGATCGGGCTGTTCGTACACCCAACCCTCTCGAGAGACCTCTGCTCGGTGATGGAGTCGGCGTGGGGGCACGCGTCCCTGCTCCACGCCGGCACTGGACGGTTCCGGGCGATGCCACGGGTCGGCCCCTCAGGACGCCGACGCCCCTGTGCGGTCCGCCCCGCCGGGCAGCGAAAGAGATCCGCCGTGTCGTCGGCGACCTACCGCACGCTGCTCCGCATCCCCGGTGCCGCAGCCTTCTTCCACCGCCACCACCGGCCGCCCGGGCATCGCCATGTCCAGTCTCGGCATCATGTGGCTGGTACACGACCGAACCGGTTCCTATGCCGTGGCCGGGCTCGTGACCGGCGGATTCGCCGTGGCCGAGGCCCTGTCCGGGCCGCAACTCGCCCGGCTGATCGACCGAATCGGCCAGACCCGCGTGCTGCCACCCGTTCTCCTCGCCCACGCCACCGCAGTGGTCACCTTGCTGACCCTCGTCGAAAGCGGCAGCCCGCACGGGCTGACGACAGCGGCCGGAGTGCTCGCGGGCGCCACGCTTCCGCAGCTCGGGGCGTTGTCGGCCGCCCGCTGGTCAGCGCTGCTCCAGGGCGGGCGCGCCGCGGCACTGCCCACCGCCTTCGCCCTGGAATCCCTCGGCAACGGGCTGTGCTACCTCGCCGGACCTGCCCTGGTCACCACTGTCAGAGCGAGCGGCGACCCGGCACACGGGATGGCGCCGGCCACGGCCTTGGTGATGGGCGGCGGACTCGCCCCCGCCACGCGGCGCGGCACAGCGCCTCCCGCGGCCGGCGCCTCCGAGCGCAGGGGCGCCGGCCGTTCGCTGCGGCGGCCGGGGTTCGCGGTGCAGGTCGGAGTCAACTTCGGCCTGGGCCTGTACTTCGGCTCCATCCTGGGCCTGTACTTCGGCTCCGTGCAGGTCTCGTTGGCGGCCTTCGCGGTGGAGCGTGGCGCGGCAGACACGGCCGCGCCGCTCTACATGGTGTCGAACTGCGCCGGCCTGCCGGCCGGCTGGCTCTACGGTCTGCGCCGGTGGCGGGTGGCTCCGCAGGTACAACTGGCCATGGTGTCGGCCGGGCCGGCCCTCAGCTGCCGCCTGCCGCTGCTCGTCGTCGGCTCGTTCCTGGGGACGGGGCTCGTACTCGCCGTCACCGGCATGACCGTTCCCCCGATCCTGGCCCTCGTGCACACCCGGTTCAGCCCGCCGGGATCCAGCGGTATCTGACGTCCGGCTCGTTCTCCTCGTTGCGGCTGCCGTCGTCGAACCCGACGGAGGTGAACCCATGCCGCTCGTAGAAGGCCCGCGCACCGGCGTTGCGCTGGAAGGTGTACAGGGCGAGCCCCTGCGGGCTGCGCTCCCTCGCCTTCGCCAGCAGGAGCGTACCGATCCCCCGGCGCAGCATGTCCGGCCGCAGATAGAGGTGTTCGAGCTCATCACCGTCGACCGAGACAAAACCGACCGGATCCGCCGGCCCCCCGCCCTCCCGGACCTCGGCCACCCAGACGTCCGTGGCCGGCAGTACGACGTGGGTCATCCAGCCAAGTGTCGCCTCGTCACTGTGCACCCTGGTCAGGTAGGGCATGGCGGCGGCGCGCGAATCCAGAAAGAGGCGGGTGAGGCAGTCGGCGTCCTCGACGCGTGCCTCCCGCAGCAGTGCCGCGTCCGGGTACGGGGGGCTGTCCGATGACATCCGGGGTCTCCTGTCCGAAGGGCCGGGCGGCCCGGGAGTCCGCCGCATCTCGTGAACGCGATGAACTGGCCACCCTGTGATCGAACGTACGCCGCCCCCTGTCCGGATCTCCATAGGATATCGGTGACCGCTCCGCCGTGACACGCCCTCACGGCTCCCGCCCGGCGAAGGAATCGACGTAACGGTGTACGAACCCAACCTGTTCGCGTTCCCCGAGGACGGCCACCGGATCCC
>NZ_JAELVH010000123.1 GCF_019399235.1 Streptomyces poriferorum
CCGGCCGAGGTGCCCGAGGATCACGCGGTGCGGCGGGACGCCCAACGCGCCGCACAGCAGGTCGAGTACGTCAGGCGCGGCCGTTCCCAGCTCCAGATGGACGGCGATCGGCGCGCCCGTACGGTGATGCGCCTCGGCGGCCGCCGTCATGGTGAGCCGGGCGTGGGCGTCGACCGTGTGGAAGGCGCCGGCGACCTTGATCAGACCCGCCCGCACGGACGTCGCGCCGATTCCGTCGGTCAGCTCCGAGACGAACAGCGAGGCGAGACCGTCCCTGATCCGGCCGAGCAGCGCGGCCGGGTAGTGCACGGCCTGGTGCAGTCCCGTCGCCGCCACCACATGGGTCCCCGTCGAACGGGACAGCTCCGCCAGTACATCGGCCCGGCGCCCCATGCCGTACGGCGTCCACTGCACCACGGACCGCCCGCCGAACCCGGCGAAGGCCCGCAGCCGTCCGGCCGCCGCCGCGGGGTCGTCGAGTTCCTGGCCCGGCAGCACGGGGCTGCGCAGGAAGAGATGGTCGTGCGCGTCGCACACACCGAGTTCGCCGGCGGGGATGTCGCCGAGGACGGTGCGGACCGCGGCTACCACTGGCGCCCCGTCCCGAGCCGTTCGCGCTCCGGCCGGCTGAGATGGAGCACCTCGTAGCGGTCACCGGCCTCCTGCGGCGCGGGGTGCTCCCAGAGCGTGAAGTGGAGCAGCTCCCAGTGGCGGGGGTCGGCGGCCAGCGCCGTGGCGACCGCGCCGGGCGCCTTCGCGAGCCGCCGGCTCTCCTCCATCGCGGCGCCGACCACGTCCGCCGGGGCGGCCGACGGCGGCATCGGCGAGCGGAGCCGGGTGGCCGAACGGGGGAGTGCGGCCGACGCCGGGCCCTCCTCGTACGACAGGCCGGTCCAGTGCTGTACCTCGGGGCGTCCGAAGTCCTGCACGATGCCCTGGAATCCGGGACCCCAGAGGAAGGAGTTCATGCCCTCGGGCGTGGTCCAGAGGTAGAGCGGCGCGTACTGGCTGACGGGGGAGTCCTCGCCGCGCTCCCGCATCAGGTACGCCTTGACGCCGAGCCCGGGGAAGGTGTCCAGGAGGTGGCCTCGCGTCGCCACCCGGTCGCGGATGATGCCCATGTCGTAGTCGGAGGGCAGAGTGATCTCGTACTGAATCGCATGCATCGGGCGCTCCTCAGGCTGCCGGGTACTCGGGGACGCCGGGGTCGGTGTGCCAGTGGATGGTGGAGCCGTCCTCGGCCGCCTCGACGAGGGCGAGATGGGTCATGAAGGTGCGCGGCGCGGCTCCGTGCCAGTGCCACTCGTCCGGTTCGATCCAGACCGTGTCGCCCGCCCGGATCGCCTCCACCGGACCGCCCCGGTGCTGCACCAGGCCTTCGCCCTCGGTGACGTGGAGGACCTGCCCGTGCGGGTGGGTGTGCCAGCCGGTGTGTCCGCCCGGAGCGAAGTGCACGCTGAACAGCCGGAGCCGGGAGGGTGGTTCGGGAGCGGCGATCTCGTCGATCCAGACGGATCCGTTGAACTGCCCGGCCGGCCCGGACTGTGTGCCGGGCCGGTTCCTGGTGATGCGCATGGGTGAGGTACTCCTCGGGGTGGGTGGCGTACGGCGGAGCGTCAGGTGGCGTCCGTACGGGGCGCAAGCAGCGTCAGCAGTCCTCGGGCAGCCGCGTCGAAGGCCTCCGTCGAGCCGGAGGCGCGGGCCAGCACATAGCCGCCCTGTACCGTCGCGACGATCGACGCCGCGATGTCCTCGGGCACCAGGCGGCGATCGAACTCGCCGCGGTCCAGGCCCTCCTGGACGATCCCGGCAAGCCGGCCGCGGAGCCAGGCGATCGTCTCCTCCACGGGTGCCCGCAAGTCCTCGCTCGCGATGACCTCCGGGTCCATCGTCAGCCGCCCCACCGGGCAGCCGCGCAGCACATCGCGCTCACGCAGCAGGTAGCCCGAGATCCGCTCGTACGCCGACCCGGGTGCGTCGAGCACCCGGCCCGCCGTCCCGCGCAGCTCCTGCGCCGTGCGGCGGATGGCCGCCAGTGCCAGATCCGGTTTGCCGGCGAAGTGGTGGTACATGCTGCCCTGGCCCGCGCCCGCGTGCTGCTGTATTGCCTTGGGGCTGGTGCCCACGTAGCCGCGCTCCCACAGGAGCTCCCGGGTGGCTTCGATCAGACGGTCCGAAGTGCTCATGGACCCACTGTACATACCAGTAGGTACAGAAATCCAGGGTTCCCTGTCCGGCCAGCCGGGAGCAGCCGCAGGACCGCCGTCTACTCCCGGCGGGGTACGCGCACTGCCGCTGGCCGTACGACGACGCGGACCCCCCTGCGGAGACAGGCTCGGTGGTGACAGAAAAGCGTGCATCCGAACCGTGAACCGAGGAGCTGACCGAGATGAACACCCTGGCCTTCGACGGCGGACCCGGACCGTGGGTCCTCCTGTTCCCGCTCGTCTGGGCAGCCGTCGTCATCACCGTCGTCACCGTCCTGCGACGCACCGTATGGCGCGGCCGGCGTGGCCCCTGGCAGGTCCGCGCGGAGCGGAACGGCCCCTCCGAGACCTCACCGATCACCCTGCTCGGCCGGCGCTTCGCCGCCGGGGAGATCGACGAGGACGAGTACTGGCGCCGCCTCTCCGTCCTCGACGAGCAGTTCGGCACCCTCGGCAAGGGCGGTGCGGCATGACCACCGCCGCTCCCGCCACCGGCACCACGACCGCCGCCCGTGTCGTCGACGCGGTGAAGGTCTACGGCACGGGCGACACCGAGGTCAGAGCCCTGGACGGGGTGAGCGTCGGCTTCCCGGCCGGCCGCTTCACCGCGATCATGGGGCCCTCCGGGTCCGGCAAGTCCACGCTGATGCACTGCGCCGCCGGACTCGACACCCTCACCTCCGGCACGGCCTTCATCGGCGGCACCGACCTCGGCGCGCTCGACGACCGCAGGCTCACCCTGCTGCGCCGCCGGCGCATCGGCTTCGTCTTCCAGGCCTTCAACCTCCTGCCGACGCTCACCGTCGCCGAGAACATCACGCTCCCCATGGACCTGGCCGGGGAACGCCCCGACCGGACCCGGCTGGACGCGATCATCGACACCGTCGGACTGCGCGACCGGCTGCACCACCGGCCCAGCGAGCTCTCCGGCGGCCAGCAACAGCGCGTCGCCGTCGCCCGGGCCTTCGCGGGGGACCCCGACGTCGTCTTCGCCGACGAACCCACCGGCAACCTCGACTCGCGCGCCGGCCAGGAGGTGCTCAGGCTGCTCGGCCGCACCGTCAGGCAGACCGGCCGCACCGTCGTCATGGTCACCCACGACCCGGTCGCCGCCGCACACGCGGACGAAGTCGTCTTCCTCGCCGACGGACGGCTCGTCGACCGGATGCCGGACCCCACCGCCGAACGCGTACTCGACCGCCTCAAGGCCTTCGAACCCGCACCGAGCACGCAGGGGGCGCCATGACCAGCACCCGCGCCTCCGTGCGCATCAGCCTCTCCTCGCTCCGTGCCCACCGGCGCCGGTTCGTCGGCACGCTCACCGCCGTCCTGCTCGGTGTCTCCTTCCTCACCGGCACGCTCGTCATGGGAGACACCCTGCGCGCGAGCTTCGTCGCGTTGTTCGGCAACGCGGCCGGCGGCACCGACGCCGTTGTCCGCAGTACCAACGTCGTCACCGTCTCCGGAGAGTCCGAAGGCACCCGGCAGCCCGTGAGCACCGGCCTCGCGCAGCGCATCGGACAGCTGCCCCAGGTCGCCGCGGCCGCTCCCGACATCCAGGGCGCCGGCCAGCTGATCGGCGCCGACGGCGAACCGATCGGCGGCCAGGGACCGCCCACCCTCGCCGGAAACTGGATCGACGACCCGAAGCTCAACCCCTACCGGCTGGCCGAGGGCCACGCCCCGTCCGCACCCGGCGAAGTCGTCGTCAACCGCGGCACCGCCGACAAGGGCGGGCTGAAGATCGGTGACACGACCGTCCTGCGCACCCCGGACCCGGTCCGCGTCACCGTCGTCGGCCTGGCCACCTTCGGCGGCGAGGACGGCATGGCTCAGGTGACGTACACCGGCATGACGCTCGCCGACGCCGAGAGGCACCTCACCCCGAAGCCCGGCCAGGCGTCGGGCATCCAGGTCCGGGCCGGCCCCGGGACCAGCCAGCAGGAACTTGTCGACGCACTGCGGCCCGTGCTGCCCCCGGACACCGAGGCGATCACCGGACAGGCCTCGGCCGCCGAGGACCAGGACATGATCTCCGGAGCCTTCCTCAGCCTCTTCACCACACTGCTGCTCGTGTTCTCCGGCATCGTGCTGCTGGTCGCGACCTTCTCCATCCACAACACCTTCGCCATCGTCGTCGCCCAGCGCACCCGCGAGAACGCCCTGCTGCGCGCGCTCGGCGCCTCCCGCCGGCAGATCCTCGGATCGACCCTGACCGAGGCGGGCATCGTCGGCGTGACCGCCTCCGCGGCCGGACTGGCCGCTGGCATCGCAATCGCCGCCGGGCTCCAGGCGCTCTTCCCTGCGATCGGCTTCCCGTTCCCCGACGGCTCCCTGGTCATCAGCGGCGTGTCCATGCTGCTGCCGCTCGCCGTGGGCGTCGTCGTCTGCATCGGATCGGCCCTGGTGCCCGCCGTCCACGCCGGACGCACCGCGCCCCTGGCGGCACTGCGGGAAACCGCCGTCGACGACTCGGCCGCCTCCAGGACCCGCGCCGTCACCGGGCTCCTGCTGCTGCTCGCCTCGGTCGGGGTGATCATGACCGGTGTCCTGGCCGATCCGTCCGTCTGGCTGTCCGCCGTCGGAGCGGTGCTCGCCCTCGCCGCCTTCGTCGTACTCGGCCCGGTCGCTTCCACCTGTGCCGTACGGGTTCTGGGCGCGCCGCTCGGCCGGCTGCGCGGCGCCACCGGGCACCTCGCCCGGCGCAACGCGCTGCGCAGCCCGAAGCGGACAGCTTCGACGGCGACCGCCCTGATGATCGGCGTGGCGGTGGTCTCGCTCTTCACCGTGTTCGGCGCCTCGCTGAAGGCCACCATGAACCAGACCGTCGACCGCTCCTTCGCCGGGGACCTGGCCATCAGCGCACCCGCGTTCGGCGCAGGCGGCAGCGGGCTCAGCCCCCGGCTCGCCCCGGCCGTCGACAGGCTGCCCGACGTGGCCACCGCTGTCGGCCTGGGCAAGGGCGTCGCGGAGGTCAACGGCTCCGGACGCGCCCTCACCGTCACCGACCCCGCCGCACTCGCCGCGGTCCTCGACCTCGGCAAGGTCGACGGCTCGATGAAGGCACTGGGGACGAACGGCATCGCCGTCTCCGACACCGAGGCGGACAAGCTGGGGCTGCGCACCGGCTCCACCACACGGCTGACCTTCACCGACGGCAAGGAACGGACCTTCACCGTCCGGGCCGTGTACGGACAACCGGAACTGGCGGGCGACTACGTCATCACCCGGCAGGCCTGGGCCCCGCACCGCGGCCAGGACTCCGACTCCCTGGTCGCCGTGTCCTTCAAGGACGGTGTGTCCGCGGCAGACGGCAGGTCCGCGGTCGAGAAGGCCGCCGCCGCGTACGGTAACCCGGAGGTGCAGTCGCGCGGCGAGTACGCGCAGTCCTCGGCCGGCGGCATCGACATGATGCTCACCCTGGTCTACGCACTGCTGGCACTCGCGGTTCTGATCGCCCTGCTCGGCATCGCGAACACCCTCACCCTGGCCATCCACGAACGCACCAGGGAACTGGGCCTGTTGCGGGCCGTGGGACAGACCAGGAAGCAGTTGCGGGCCATGGTCCGCTGGGAATCCGTCCTGGTCGCCACGTTCGGCACGGCAGGCGGTCTCCTGCTGGGCGGCTTCCTCGGCTGGGTGCTGGTCAAGGCGTCCGAAGGCGCGGGCGACACCGCGTTCGCCTTCGCCCTGGCGCCGGCGCGACTGCTCGTCGTCGCCCTGGTGGGGATCACGGCGGGCGCGCTGGCCGGCTGGCGGCCGGCCCGGCGGGCGGCGCGGCTGGATGTGCTCCGCGCCATCGCCACCGACTAGTGCCGTGGCGGGCGAACGTTCGCCCGCCACGGCACTAGGTACAGGTGAACGACAGGAGCGGGGCACCCAGGGAGGCGCCCCGCTCCCGCGGCGTCAGCCGACGACCACCGATCGTGCCACCGAGGGCGATACGCCCTCCGGTGCGGCGGCACCGCTCAGATCGAACGGCCCGTCGGTCGTCGCCCCGTACAGCGCGTGCGGTGGCTGCGTGGCGAACAGGGAAGGGGTGGGGAGGGTGAACCAGACCACCTTTCCCGCACCGCCCCGGGGACGGACGCCCCAGCTCTCGCTGACCGCGGCAATCAGTGCGAGTCCGCGCCCCGACGTACTGGAGTCGCTGGCCTCGCGCACGGTCGGCAGCCGTGGGTCGTGGTCATGGACGGACACCGTCAGCCGTTCGAGCAGCAACTCGACCTCGACGGTGCATGACTTGTCCGGCTGTGCGTGCCGGTGGACATTGGTCAGCAGTTCAGTGACGCCGAGTGCTGCCTGGTCGATCAGAGGATCGAGATGCCAGTAGCGCAACTGCGCCGAGATGATTCTGCGGACCTGACCGATCCGCGACGGCAGGGCCTGGAGCTCCACCGTGCAGTGCCTGCTTGGCTCGCTGATCACGGCTGCGACTCCCCGAAGTAGGTCCGGAAGAAGACGAAGGAACGGATCCAGCAGATGGCTGGCTGCTGGTTCTGGCCCGGCGGCCTGGATCACACTGTCACCGCCGGTGAACCATGAGTGATGCGTCTCCAATGTCACCCAGCGGCCACGGCTCCGCAACTCGCGGTGCCCTCGCGGTCCCGTTCCGTCAGCCCCGCCGTCCGCCCGCCCGGTGTACGGCCTCCAGGAATCGGCGGGCGGGCGTGGCGTCGTCGGGCTTGTCGGGGCGCCGCGGCATCGTCAGCCGGTACCGCGTCCCGTTCACCCGCGCCACCGTGGCGTCCGCGCCGGCGAACCACGGTCTGCCCGCACTCACCGTGCCCGCCGGCGCACTGTCGATCTCCCGGCCGTAGCTGGTGAGCAGCGCCACCCGGCCGTCCTTGACGGTGACCTGACCGGCCCGGGTGAGCGAGCGCGCCCACCGGTCGATACGCACGCCCGTCTCACTGAACTCCGTTTCCCGCATGGCCCCTTCGCCCCCTTCATCGCACCCCTGCAAGGAGTGTGCACATCCAGGGGCGTGTGCACCAGGGCGGAACGGGACGCAAAGGCCCATTCCCGACGCGATGGCCGGCCGGGGGCCGTCCGCGGCACCAAGGCAGTGCTATGGAGTATCAAAGTCAACGTTTGCCCAGGTGGGGGGCATATCGTGGGCATCGCCGGGACCGGTCGTACGAGGAGAAGCGCACTGATGGGCACGAGTGAGCACGGACACGACGCAGACGCTGTGGCGACCGTCGACATCGACCGCACCGACCTGGCGTACCGCGCCTGGCTCAAGGAGGCCGTCCGCAAGGTCCAGGCCGACGCCAACCGCTCCGCCGACACCCATCTGCTGCGCTTCCCGCTTCCAGAGAGCTGGGGCATCGACCTCTACCTCAAGGACGAGTCGACCCATCCCACCGGCAGCCTCAAGCACCGGCTGGCCCGGTCGCTGTTCCTCTACGGGCTCTGCAACGGATGGATCCGCCCCGGCAAACCCGTGATCGAGGCGTCGAGCGGTTCGACCGCCGTCTCGGAGGCGTACTTCGCCAAGCTGATCGGCGTCCCTTTCATCGCGGTGATGCCCCGCACCACCAGCCCCGAGAAGTGCCGGCTCATCGAATTCCACGGCGGCCGCTGCCACTTCGTGGACGACTCGCGCAAGCTCTACGAGGAGTCCGCCAGGCTCGCCGAGGAGACCGGCGGTCACTACATGGACCAGTTCACGTACGCCGAGCGGGCCACGGACTGGCGGGGCAACAACAACATCGCGGAGTCCATCTACCAGCAGTTGAGGATGGAGCGGTACCCCGAGCCCGCCTGGATCGTCGCCACGGCCGGCACGGGCGGCACCTCGGCCACCATCGCGCGGTACGTCCACTACATGCAGCACGACACCCGGATCTGCGTCCCCGATCCGGAGAACTCGTGCTTCTTCGACGGCTGGACGCACCACGACCCGCACGCCACAAGCGACTGCGGCTCCCGCATCGAGGGCATCGGCAGACCGCGGATGGAGCCGAGCTTCGTGCCGGGCGCCATCGACCGCATGATGAAGGTCCCGGACGCGGCCACCGTCGCGGCCGTGCGCGCCCTGGAGCGGTCCATCGGCCGCAAGGCGGGAGGCTCCACCGGTACCGGCCTGTGGAGCGCCTTCAAACTGGTTGCCGAGATGGTCGCGCAGGGCAGGACCGGCAGCATCGTCACCCTGATCTGCGACCCGGGCGACCGCTACCTCGACAAGTACTACTCCGACACCTGGCTGGCCGCCCAGGGCCTGGACATCGCCCCGTACACGCGGACGATCGACCACTTCCTGGCCACGGGCAACTGGCCCGGACAGGAGGAGGATCCGGCCCGGACCCGGTGAAGAACCCAGCTGTTCCGAAAGTGGCGCCGCCCGCCCGAAGGGCGGGCGGGACTTCCGGAACGCGTTCTACGCGGCAGCCGCCGACAGCCGCCGGTCCAGGTTGCGCACCGCGTCCCGGAACGACCTGCCGACCGCACCCCGCGCCCGCCGCAACGTGAACCGGAACAGTGCCGAACCGTCGGCGGCGAAGGTCCACTGCACCCGGGTACCGGTTCCGGCCGGGGTCAGCCGCCACTCCTCCAGCAGGGCTTGCATACCTGGGGCGTTGGTCCGGTCAACGCGGTAGGCGTACCGCTCGCCGGGATCGGTGGCGACGACCGTCTCGCGGAACGCGATCCCGCCCCGCAGCCGCACGTCGCGGCCGGCGCCGCCGTCGAGCGGCAGCGCCGCGGTCACCTGGGTGAACCATCCGGGCCAGCCCTCGACGTCGTCGGCCAGCGCCCGGTACACGGTATCGGGCGGTGCGGACACATCGGCGGCGAAGACCAGCCTGACCGGAGCGGACTCGACGAAGTCGAGGTCCACGGAGCGGAGTCGGCGTGCCATGGAACGCACCTCCCGTGCGATCGGTGGCGGACGAGGCCGCGCACACCATATCCGGCGGACCGTCAGAAGTCGTCAGGTGCAACGGAACCGGATCGGCAGTGGTCCGCGGACGGGGTCACCGCACTGCGGTGAGCGATCCGCCCTCCCTCAGCCGGGCCGTGAGCTCCACCGGCGCGTCCCGTGGCGCCCGGACCGCGAGTGTCCTCCCGGCCGCCGAGTCCCGCACGGCCCCGGTGGCCTCGATCCGGCTCACCGCACGGCTGCCCGCCGCCAGCACGTACCAGTCTCCGGACGGCGCCCTCCAGCGCGTACCCGCCAGGACGTGCTGTCCGAACCTGCTGCACTGTGCGGTGTCGCGCTCGTCCCCCACCACCGTCCCCGGCCCGGTGGGCGAGGAACTGGGCGGCAGGAACTGGATCAGCACACGTCCGGGCCCCTGCCAGGTGTCGGCGCGGGTGCAGAGCCACTGGGCCGGAGTGCCGGACTCCGGCAGACGCTGCTCGGCGAAGTTCCAGTTGTTGACCGCGCGGACACCGGAGCCCCGCAGTGCCGTCAGCGAACAGGCGGTGCGGGCCCAGGCCAGCAGGGCGGGGGTACTCGTCGCCTCCCTCGGCTGCCGCGCTCCGCCACGAACGGCGGGACCCGGCGTGAACGTCAGGTGGACCGGGGCAAGGTCGCCCAGGTCGGTGAGGAGGAACGCGTGGTTCTCCACGATGCGTTCGGAGGAGCGCAACTGGAGCACCGGCCAGGAGTCGCAGCGTCCGCCCGGTGACGGCCGTGGCACGGCCGCGGTGACCCCGTCCGCGTTCACCTCCAGTGTGCGCGCCGGGCTGTCCGGCGCCAGCAGGTCGCGCGTCGTGGTCCGCGAGATCCAGGGGGCCATCAGGAACCGGGCCCGGTCTCCGTCGCGGCTGACGACCAGCGCGGCTCCCGTCGTCACATCCGCGCCGTCCGTCCGCGCGAAGTCCACTGCCGGCGCCCCGGACCCCGCCCGCGGTTCCGCGTAACGCACCACCCGCACACCGCGGTCATGGAACAGCACCACGGTGGCGCCGTCCACCTCACCCGCGTACAAAAGCTGCGGCGGCTGCGCCGGCGGCACCGCGAGCGCCCCGGGCGTGGCCGAGACGGCGGTGCCGCCCGGGGCGCGTCCCCAGGCCCGCAGTGCCCGGCTGAGCAGAGCCCGGTCATCGGTTCGTTCGCCACGGGCCGGCCAGGCCGTGAAGTCGATGCGGGAGGTGTCCGCCCACTCGTCGGCCGCGGTCCTCAGCAGCTTCGCCGGGTCGAGTGCGGGAGCGAACGCGCTGCGCTCGCCGCCGCCGGGTGCCGGGGCCGGCGTGCCCTGCTCCGTCAGCGCGACCAGACCGCCGGCCACCACGCACAGCGCCGCGACCGCCGCGACCGCCCGCATCCGGTGCCTGCGCCGCAGCAGATCGCTGGGACGCGTCTGCAGCACACACGGGTCGAACTCCCCGGAACGCAGGAGTTCCCCGGCCTCCGCCCGGTCGGCGCCCTCCAGCCGCATCGCGGCCCGCACCGCCCCCGCCGGGTCCGACGCACCCGCCCCGGTGAGCAGGGACTGAGCCTCGGGGGCGTCCAGGTCCTCCAGCAGCCGCAGCGCGAACGCGGCCCGCACGGCTCCGGGAACCGCAGACAGTGCCTGGTCCAGGGCCAGTTCACCTGCGCCGCCGGCCCTTGGACAGAGCCGCAGACCCCAGACGGCCGGGAGTGAGGGACGCAGTGCCGCGGGCACCGGGAGCTGCCCCGGCCACCAGCGCGGCCGCCGTTCGTGCGCCAGTGCGGCACGCAGCACGCGCAACCGCATCCAGGCGTACGCCGATTTGGCGCTGTCCGGGGCCGGACGGTGGGCGGCACCACGGGTCTGCGCCGGGATCCGTGACAGGGCCGGGGCCTCGGGCGCGCTACGCACGCCGGGCAGCGCGCGCTGCACCACCGCGTGTGCGGCGAGCACCCGGCGGTGCCGGCCGAGGGACGGCGGCAGCACCAGATAGGCGAGCCGGACCAGACGGGGGTAGTGCTCCACGAGCGCGGACTCGGCCTGTTGCACGCCGGGGCGCTCGCTACTGCCGGTGGACCGCTGCCGCGGTGGGTGGATCGGCATGATTCCGTGCCTTCTGAGCCGTGGGCGAAAGACGTCACAACGACAAACGACTCGATCGTGTGACGGTCACATCACCTGCTCGTGGCGCCTGCGCCCGGACCCGCGCGGGGGCGGCACGTGCTGTCAGCCGTACGGCTGCGCCGGCCTGTCCAGCATGGAGTCCAGGACCCGGCCGAAGACCCGCCGGCCCGCACCGGCGATGAGGGGGTCGCCCCAGCGCGGCAGCAGTCGGACCGAGAGTTCCTCCACCCACACCACATGGGAGCCGGCGTGGGTGGGATACACATCGATCGAGGCCCGGCCCCGCACCACCCGGCCGTGCTTCTCCAGCCGGCACATCCCCGCCCGGCTCCCGGCCGGCGGCGACCAGCGCACCACTTCCATCGGATCGTCGAACGCCAGCGGACCGATGCCCGTCCGGGCCACGAAGACCGTCCCGACGCGGGTCGGCAGCCCGGTCGGCACCGTGATCGTCGTCAGCGGGACCTGTGCGGCATGCCGCTCCCAGTCCGTCACCCGGCGCCAGGACTCGGCTGCGGGCAGAGGGGTGAAACGCTCGATCCGGAAGACGGCCACACGTCGATCCTAGGACGTCACGCCCCCGGCGCGAGCTGAGCGGAATCCGGTGCTCAGTCCTGGGCCGGTTCGCTGCCCGCCGCCCGGCCCGCCACCACGAGGCCCGGCAGGTGCTCCTCGATCTCCTCACGGGCGCCACCCGACAGGCCCGCGTCCGTGACGAACGTGTGCACCTGCTCCAGTGTGGCGAACGAACTCAGGCCCACCGTGCCCCACTTGGTGTGGTCCGCGACCACCACCACCCGCCGCGCCGACTGGACGAAGCGGCGGTTGGTCTCGGCCTCCGCCAGGTTCGGCGTGGACAGTCCGCCCTCGACCGAGATCCCGTGCACACCGAGGAAGAGGACATCGAAGTGGAGCGAGGTGATCGCCCGGTCGGCGACGGGGCCGACCAGCGAGTCGGACGGGGTCCGGACCCCACCGGTGAGCACCACCGTCGCGGCACCGGGCCGCGAGCCGGGCGAGCCCGGACGCTGCGCCGCATGGAACACGTCGGCGACCCGCACCGAGTTGGTCACCACCGTCAAGTCCGGTACGTCCAGCAGATGCTGGGCGAGGGCGTACGTGGTGGTACCGCCGGAGAGCGCGATGGCGCTGCCGGGCACCGCCATCGCGGCGGCGGCCCGGGCGATGTCCTCCTTGGCGGACAGCTCCAGCGCCGACTTCGCCTCGAAGCCGGGCTCGTGCGTACTCGCCTCAACCACGGGCACGGCGCCGCCGTGCACCTTCTCGATGACTCCCTGGCGGGCCAGCGCGTCCAGGTCCCGGCGGACGGTCATGTCGGAGACGTTCAGCTTCCGGGTCAGCTCATTGACCCTGACCCCGCCGCGTCTGCGCACCTCGTCGAGGATCAGCGCACGCCGCTGCTCCGCGAGCAGATTCTGATTCTCGCTCAACGCTGAGCCCGGTCCTTTCCTCTGGCCGTGCGGCAGTCCATGTCGACGGCTCATCCTGCCACGCGGTGTCGCGGGCCGCCGCACTGGGGAGATTCCGTAAGAGCGGTGCGGACACCCGGAGCCATCCAGCACTCTGGTGACCGGCCATCAGCCGCGTCCCCCTGCGAGAGCGAGTCACCCCCGTGCCACCTGCCACCCAGGCCCCACAGAGCGAAGGACCCGCACTGGAGCTGCTGGTCCACGGCGTGGGCGGAGCCACTCCGCAGGAGATGCTCGTCGATCCGCGCACGGTCCGCGTCACCGGTGACGCCACCGCCGCCATCTACCGGCGCCCCGGCGACGTCGACGCGGAGGCGCACCCCGAGCGCTACCGGGACCGGCCCATCCCCGAGGCGTACTGCTGGTCCAACCTGACGTCCGGCAACGGCTCCCGCGCGCTGTGGCTCCTGCTCCTCCCGTTCATGGTGATCAACCTCGCCCACTGGATGCGCCCGGCCGCCACACGCCGCCCCCGGGCGATCCGGCTGTACGGCGTGCTCGTCCGGCTGCTCGCGCTGAGCCTCACCGTCCTGCTGACCGCAGCCGTCTGCGAGGTCGCGCTCGATCTGACCGCCTGGCAGTGCGCGGGCGTACCGGAATGCTCCGACCAGCGGTCGTGGCTGGGGTTCCTCTCCGCCGCGCAGGGCGGCTGGTGGTCCCAGCCGGGCCGCCGCCTCGCCCTCGCCGCCCTGGTGCCTACCGCCCTGGTGGTGCTGCTCTGGTACCTGTCCAACCGGACCTGGAGCGCGTACGAGTCCCAGCGGCCGCTCACCGGTGCCGACCCGGAAGACGACGTACCGCCGTCCGTCCCCGGAGCGGACGCGGCCCCCGTGGTGCGGCCCGCGCTCGGACGGCCAGGGTTCTGGTACGGACGCCGGCTCGTCGCGCGCCTGCGTGCCGCCCATACCGCCGCGGGCTTCCTCACCGTCACCGCGTTCGTCACGGGCGCGGCGGCCCGCAGGGACCGGTCGGCGGCCGGACCGGTGCCCGAGGTGTTCGGCCTGCTGATCGAGGCTGCCCTCGTGGCGGGCGCGCTCGTGGTGTTCGCGGTGGTCTGCCGGCGCGGCCGGAGCGAACGGCGCCTCGACAACCGGATCGACCGCGCCATCGTCACGTATCTGCCCGCGACCGCCCTCGTTCTGCTTGTCCTTGCCGCGCTGCACGCCGCATGGTCGCGCCCCGGCTGGGTCTCCGCCGGAGCGCTTCCCGGTGACGTCATGTTCCGCGTCGTCACCCTGGCCCAGGGCGCGCTCGTCGTGCTCCTCGCCGTCGTTGCGCTGAACCTGTACCGGCGCAGCCCCGAGCCGCGCACCGTGATGCGCGGGCTCGGCGGCCCCGCCGTCGCGATGCTGGCCTGTGCGCTCGGTGGTGTGATGACCGGTGGTGTGGCCCAGCGCGTCGCGGACTGGCTCGACGGCCCCGGCAGCCCCGGGATGGGCCGCAGCGCCCTCATAGAGGGACCGCCGGTGCTCCTCAGCTGGCAGGCCTCCGTCATTCCGGTGCTCCTGGTGCTTCTGGTGATCCCGGGCCTCGTGCTCGGCCTGCGGACGTACCGTGCGGCCCGTCGGCTGGAACCGCTGATCGACGCGGAGTACGGACAGGAGCGGCCCGACCCCGCGCGGACCAGGCAGATCGCCCGGATCCGGGCCACGGCCGCGCTCACCGACTCGGCGTCCGGCATGCTGGGCCTGGTCTCCGGGGCCACGCTGCTGCTCGGCGCGGGGGCGGTGGGCGGCGCCTGGGCGAGCGGTCAGGTACCCGGACTCGCGATGGACGGGAGCAGTCCCTTCGTCGAATCGGTGGCCGAGGCGGCGCAGTCCACCGGCTCCTGGCTCATCGGCTTCGGCTTCCTGGTGTTCGTCGCCTGCGGGCGCCGCGCCTACCGGGATGCCTCGGCCCGCCGCACCATCGGCATCCTCTGGGACGTGGGGACCTTCTGGCCGCGTGCCGCACATCCCTTCGCCCCGCCGTGCTACGCCGAGCGGGCCGTCCCCGACCTGGCCTCGCGCATGTCCGGCTGGACCGCGCGCACCCGCGGCCGGCTCGTCATCTCGGGCCACTCCCAGGGCAGCGTCCTGGCCGCGTCGGCCGTCTGGCAACTGCCGGCCGAGACCCGTGGCCGGGTGGCACTGCTCACCTACGGCTCACCGATCGAACGCCTCTACGGGCGCTGGTTCCCGGCCTACTTCGGGCCCGTCCAGCTGCACGGGCTGCACCGGTCCGTGCACTGCTGGCGCAACCTGTGGCGGGCCACGGACCCCATCGGCGGCGAGGTCCGGCTCGGCGAGGAGTCCGGGCCGGAAGTGGACCGGGGCCCGCTGAAGGACCCGCTGGTCTACGGACGCACCCCCGAACACCCGCTTCCCGAGCCGGTGCTGGGGCACTCCGACTACCAGGCGGACCCCGTGTTCGCCGAGGAACGGGCCGCGCTCCTCGAACGGCTCGTCCCCGTCCTGCCCCACCAGGCGGACCAGTCGGGCAGAGTCGTCAGGGGAGTTCCGGAAGGTCTTCCGGAAACAGCAGGGTGAGGTCGTCCGTGCTCATCTCGGCGAGCTGGGCGACCCGGCCCGCATGCCGTTCGACCATCGACTCGAACGTCTGGCGGGCCGTGCGGCCGTTACCGAAGGCGGGCCCCTTGGGAAGCTCGGTGAAGTACTTCAGCAGAGCCTCGCCGGTCCCGGACGCCAGGCTGTACTCCTGCTCCTCGGTCTGCTGCTCGACGATGCGCAGGAGCTCACCGGGCTCGTAGTCGCTGAAGGTGATCGTGCGTGAGAACCGGGACGCCACGCCGGGGTTGACGGTGAGGAACCGCTCCATCTCGTGGGTGTACCCGGCGACGATGACGACCACCGCGTCCCGGTGGTCCTCCATCAGCTTCACCAGGGTGTCGATGGCCTCCCGGCCGAAGTCCCGGCCGGAGTCCTCGGGCGACAGCGCGTAGGCCTCGTCCACGAACAGCACCCCGCCGCGGGCCCGCTCGAAGGCCTCCTGGGTACGGATGGCGGTCGAGCCGATGTGCTCGCCGACGAGGTCGACCCGGGACACCTCGACCAGGTGGCCCCGCTCCAGCACTCCGAGGGAGGCCAGGATCTCGCCGTACAGCCTGGCCACCGTGGTCTTGCCGGTGCCGGGGGAGCCGGTGAAGACGAGATGGCGGCGGACCGAAGCCGCCTTCAGCCCGGCCTGCTGACGCCGGCGCCCCACTTCGATCATGTCGGTGAGCGCGCGCACCTCGCGCTTGACGCTGTCGAGGCCGACCAGCGCGTCCAGTTCACCGAGCACCGCTCCGGACGTACGCGCGGGCTCGGCCGGCGCCTCGGCGGCCACGGGCTCCGCCGCGCGAGGTGTGGGCACCGCGCCCAGCAGCAGACCCGGAGTCGACTGGGTGGCCGTCAGGACGGCGGGCGGCGGGGGAGTGGCGGCACGCAGACCGCTCTCGTCGCTGGTGCAGTCCTCCACGACCGGCCCGGTGGCCGAGGCGTCACCGTGCGCCCCGCCCTCCGCGAACTCGTAACCGCCGCGGGCGCACCGCTCGGTGCGGCAGCGCGTCAGCGTCGTACGGCACCCGTCCATCACATGGAAGCCGTATCCCTCGCTGCCGGTGACCCGGCAGCTGTGGAAGGTGCCGCGCCCCTCGGCCGACACGTAGAAGCCGGCTTCGGCGGGGGAGGTGACGGTGCA
This sequence comes from Streptomyces poriferorum, assembly GCF_019399235.1. Taxonomy (GTDB): domain Bacteria; phylum Actinomycetota; class Actinomycetes; order Streptomycetales; family Streptomycetaceae; genus Streptomyces; species Streptomyces poriferorum. Next base: position 16,387 of record NZ_JAELVH010000123.1, read on the forward strand.
GCGCTCGATCGTCGGATCGGCGCCCTTGGTGACGATCACGCCGGTCTGCACCGCGTCGACGGTGCAGTTGTTCAGGGTGCCGCCGCTGCCGTGGTCCCGGAACCAGGCGCCCGTGGACGCCTCGCGGATCCGGCAGTCGTCCAGTTGCGCGGTCGCCCCGTCGCTGACCGACACCGCCGTGTTGCGGACCTGGGACAGATCGCTGTCCACGACATCGGCGCGCGAGCCCCGGTCGAGGACGAAGAGGGCGTCCGGCACGTCATGGACGCGGCACGAATCCAGTATCACGGTGGCCCCGTCGCTGACCCAGACCGCCGGGTAGTCGCCGGTGCTGTCGTGGATCTCGCACTGGTTGGCGTCGACGCGGGTGCCCGGGTCCCAGACGGAGAGCCCGTTGCGGCCGAAGCGACGCACCGTGGAGCGGGTCAGGGTGAGCACGGAGCGCGACCGAAGATCCACCGCGTTCTCGGGGATGTCGTGGATGTCGCAGTCGGCCAGCGTGAGCACCGCGTCGGTGTCCAGCGTGACCCCGTCGGCGGAGGTGCGGTGCACCGTGCAGTCGGTGAGATGGGCGGCGCCGCGGGCCGAGACCTGTATCCCGCTTCCCTTGATCTCGTAGATCTCGCAGCCGACGGCCTCCAGACCGCTGCCCTCGCCGGTGACGGACAGGCCCGCCCCCGAGGCGTGATGGACGCGGCAGCGCTCCAGCCTCGGATGCGCGCCGTCGCGCACCGAGACACCGGACTGCCCGGCGGAGACGATCTCGCACTCCTCGAACACGCCGCCCGCCCCGTCGAGTACGGCGATGCCGACACCGGCCGGATTGTCGACGGTGCAGCGGCGCACGGTGGGCCGCGCCGCCCCGCGCACCTCGATGCCGGCGGCCGAGCGGGTCACGATCCGCAGGTCCGAGAGGTCCGGGGCGCCTTCCTCGACCAGCAGGGCCGGGGCTGCGGAGTCCTGGCCCTCCACGTGCAGGTCCTGGACGACGGCGGAGGCACGGAGGGTCAGCGGGACACCGTCGACGGGGGCGATCCGCACGGAGCCGACGGAGCCCTCGGGCCCGCGCAGGGTCACCGCGCGGGCGATGACCAGATTCTCCCGGTAGGTGCCCGGCGCGACGGTGAGCACATCACCGTCCGCCGCCGCTTCCAGAGCCGCGGTGAGGGAGGCGTACTCGCCTGTGCGGCGCCGCCACCGCGATGTGCCGGTGTGCGTCACCTGGACCGTGCCCTGTGCCATGGCGCTGTTGTGCCCCCACCTCGTGCGTGTGTGATGCCCGTGTCACCGGCCTCGCGGCAGCGGTCACCCGGGGCCTGCCCCGCAGGAGTGACGGGCGGGCCGGTCCACCGTAGCGCGCGCGGAGGCCCGGAGTTGACCCGAACAGCAGCTCTTCAGCTGCCGGTGCCCGTCCTGCCCCAGTCGGGACCGGCCTCGGCCCATGCCCGGTCGAGCCGCTCGTACCGCCGTTGCACCATGCGCCATACGATCAGACGCCGCCCGCCCTCGATCAGCAGGACGGACAACATCGTCGCGCCGAAACCCGCCAGCGCGGCATGGGTGTGCGCCGTCGGCGCGTCCAGGGGGCGCGGCGCGGGGTTGCCCGCCAGGTCCGTCCAGATCCGCACCTGGGCACCGGTCGCGGTGTCGCGCGAGGCGGTCGTCACCGTGGCGCTGCGCGCCGTGCCGTCCGGGGCGTGCCAGCGGGCTACCACCGGGGTCTGCGCCCTGCGGTCCGTGGAGACCTCCGGATCGGTCAGCACGTGCCGGGCGGCCTGGCGCACCACGACGGCGGTGGTGAGCCGGCGGTCGGCCTGCTGGGCCCGAACCGATTCCTGCAGGGCGTCGTCGGCGCGTGCGCCGCAGAACCAGCCAAGCACCGGCGCCGCCACGACGAGCAGAAGCAACGCGACCAGAGCCACCCACGCCTCGCGCCTGTCAGTGGCGCGGCGCAGTGGGTTGTGCCGCCAACGCCAGACTCCCGTGAGCGCTCGCATCCTGCACCCCCTTCCGTATCCGTCATAACCCGATACGGCGCGGACCGCGCGCTGGAGCGTCGAAGAGAGAGCAACCTCACCCGGCCAACGTGCCGCGTGGCACGTTGAGTTCCCGGTGTGCGGGGCCCGTCATCCCAGAATGCGCACCGGGTCCCCGACCCGGATGACGCCCGTCGTGTCCGGGATCAGATTCTGGCCGAACAGCAGCTCCTTGCCGGACCGGCGGTGCCGGGCGAGGGTGTGCAGAGGTTCGACGCCCCGGCGGGCCGTGTGCTGATCGGTCGTGGTGATCACACAGCGGGCACTCGGCTTGACCACGCGGAACGTCACCTCGCCGATCGAGAGCCGCGTCCACGCGTCCTCCGCCCACGCGGCCGTGCCGGCCACGACGGCGTTGGGCCGGAAGCGGTCCATCGGCACCGGCCCCTCACCGGCGTGGTCGCCGTCCGCGACGAGAGAGTTCAGCGCGTCGAGCGAGGCGAGAGTGGTGAGCAGCAGAGGGTAGCCGTCGGCCAGGCTGACGGTCTCACCCGGCCGTGCGTATGCGGGATCGATGAGCCTGCGCCGGTCCGGCGCGTCGAGGTGGACCAGCCTGACCTCGGCCCCGAGGTACGCGCCCAGCCAGGCGTGGGCACTCGGCGCCGCCTCGACGACGTCGAGCCGGCTGCGGTGCAGAGTTACGTCCGTCATCTCCCGGGGCTCGGGAACCTCCACGGCCAGGGGCGCGCTCCCAGGCGCGCTCAGCACGATTCCGCCGCCCGGTACAGGTGTCGCGGAGATCAACGCCATGCGGGGCTGCTGACGTTGTGTGACCACCTTGCCCGCGGTGTCGACCAGCATCCAGCGCCGGTCGCCGTCGAGTCCCCATGGCTCGACGGCGGCCTCGCCCACCGTGCACGCGGCCAGCGATTTGACCGGGTGGATGTGGACGGCACTCAGTTCGGGAGAGGGCATGCCTCCATCCTGCCAGCCACTCCCCGGTGAACTGCCGCTGACCTGCCTAGTAGCCCCGGCCCTGGTACGGGCGGTTGTACGGGTCCTCGTACGGGGACTGCGCGGGCGCGGGCCGCGGCGAGGCCGGGCGCATCGACTCGTAGCCGGTACTCGGCGCGGGCCGCTGCGGCTGCTGGTACTGCTGGGGCGCCTGCTGGTAGCCGCCCCGCCCCGCGGAAGGCTGCTGCGGGATGTACGGCGCCGGCGCGTGCTGCAGCTGCGCCGGCTGCATCGGCGCGTAGCCCTGTTGGGCCATCGGCTGTTGGTAGCCGTACGACGGATTCGGCTGGGAGGGTGCCGCGGGCAGGGCCGGCAGGGCCGACGGGAGCGCCGGCAGGTAGCTGTTGCCGGTGTCGTACGCGGCGGGCACTCGGATCGGTGCGATCTGAGGCGTGCCCCGCTCCGCGACCAGGGAGTCGTAGATCGGAGTGTCGGGGAACGACGGTGCGGCGTAGTAGCCGCCGCCGTAGGTGGAGCGGGGGGAGGTCATGCCACCTAAGTTAAGCCCACGATGTGCTGATTGGGGAGTCCCAATCTTGGGGTTATCCGTTTTACGCTGCTTTTGTCAGCCTGACATGCCAAGACACCGTTAAAGCCACCGTTAACAGCGGGGGCTTTTCCGTTGGAGAGCCACTGAGGTCAACAAGAAGTGGCGGTTGCGTTACAAAGGGCGACATCCGCTTGGCGCGTGCCGCGGCGATGAGCTTCGGCCCCCGGACGTTTGGAACCTTGCACCGGTCAACAGGCCGCTGCACCCCCTGCGGCACCTCCCACCTGCGCTTAAGCCCGGTGCGACGCGGTCGGCCGCACCGTCCGGGGGCGACCGTCGCGCGGGCACTCTCGGCGGAGTGGCACGAACCCATGATCTCTTTCGGCTGTCACGTCTCCCAGTCCCATGAGCCGAAGTAGGCCGCCGTGCCTGTGCGACGGGCTTGCGCCACCGCGTCCAGCCGGACGAAATCCCGACGCGGCATGAGCGCCCGCCATTCAGACAGGGGAAGCACGCGGGCCTGGTCGTGTTCGGCCGGGTCCAGGACGAGGGAGTGGATCTGTTCGTCGGTGAGCCGGCCGCCCTCGAAGACGAAGCCGATGGTGGCGTAGGGCCATTCCGCCCCCGGCTGACCGAACACCGACGCGAGGAGTTCCGCGGGCCCGTCGTAGACGATCCCGGTCTCCTCCCGGCACTCCCTCAGCGCCGTCTCCCACGGCCGCTCGCCCGGATCCATCGTTCCACCGACGAGCTGCCACGGGTGGGTCCGCGAGTAAACCGCCTTCAGCTGAAGCGGGTTGTCATGCTCGTCGGTGAAGTACATGCACGCGAACGCGGTCGCCTTCATCACCGTCTCGGCGTACTGCTCCGGCGGCAGCCATCCCGGGCTCACCGCCTGCCCGCTACGGCCTGCGTTCAGCGCTTCGCTCATGGACCGGGCGTGCGGCAAGGAGTTCCTGCCTTTCTGGCGGGTCTCGACTCGTGAGGCGGGGTGGTGAGGGCAGCCCCGCCGAACCAACGCGCGCATGATTCCTTCGGTTACGGGCAGCGCCCGGGCGCGGCTGTCCCGATGCCGGGCAGGGACTTCGGGCGGAGCCGTCGGACCCCGCCCGTCACGGTCCACCCGCGCACCGGCCGCACCTGTGCCCGGCGCGCGGCGGATTTCCGCGTCGGAACGCGTAGTTTGCGGAGTTGCTTCTGCCCCGGCGGCCGAGAACATATCAGCTCGGACCTCACCACAGTGGTCGAAGGACTTCTTGCTATGACACTGCGATCCCTGTCCGTATCTGTTCGAGACCGGCTCTTTCGTGCACAGATCGTGCCTTGCCGCAGCCGTGCGCCGGCATCTCTCGAAACTGCTCGGGGCGGCGGGCGGGACACCATCCGTTCAAGATATAAACCCCCTCGAATCCTTGTGTGATCAGAGTGAGTTGCGTAATGATCGGCCCACCAATAGCTGGGCACGTGATGGTGTCAAGGGGGAACTATGGGAAAACTCTTGATGGTCGGTTGCGGCCGGCCGGTCCGTTCGTTCCGGAAACGTGCGCATGGGCGTGGTCCGGATGTGATGGTGCGGTGCCCGGACGGGATGAGGCCGAGGCAGCCGGGGAACCGGCCGGTACGTGTTCCCGGATCCCGGCCGCGGCGACAGGCCCGACCGGGGAACCGCACCGGGCGCCTGGGCGTCTCACAGGACAAGCTCGAGCGGTGTGACGTGTCCGGGTGGGCCCGTCACGCGCAGGGTGAGCTCACCCGTGCACGGAACAGCCAGGTGGGCAAGGTGTTCACGGATGGCTCCGGACCTTCGGGGCGCCCTTTCCCGCCGGGGAGTTCCCCGACGGTCCGGAGCTCGGCGTTCAGGTCGTGAAGACGTGACCCGCGTGCAGATCCTTCACCTTGCTTTCGTGGCGTCTACGGGCTCAAGTATGTGAGAGAGCCTCTCCGTGTCTATGGTTGGCGACTTTATGGATGAGGTATGTGCGCTGCAGCTGAGACTCCGTCTTCGGCATGTGTAATCGATAGAGAGTTTGGACCGGAAATCTCGGGGCAGGAGCCGGGTTCCTGGTTCGAAACCATCTTTGATGAGCCGTCCAGCACTTCAGTTCTGGAAATCTGTGGCGATCGATGGACGGGGAAGAGCCTCCTGCTTTCGACGCTGGCCGCAAGCGGTGCTCGCAGAGGCAGGGTCATCGCCTCCGGGTGTGCTGTTCCCCGGTCGCGGGTCGGAATGCCATTCGGTGTTTTCGTCGACGCTCTGGATGACGTTCTGGTTCAGTACAGGACCTGTCATCCCTGGTCGGAAGAACAGGCGCAATGGCTGAAGGCCGTCTTTCCCGCCCTCTCCGGAACAGCACAGTTATGCGTACCCACGAGCCCGGTGGGCAGGTACCACCTGTTCAGTGCGGTGCGGGCCCTGTTGGAGCACCTGGGCTCCGACGGCGGGCTGTTGATCACCCTCGATGATCTGCACTGCGCCGACGAGGCCTCGATGGAACTGGTCGCGCACCTGGTGCGACACCCGCCCGCCGGTCCCGTGCTGATGGCGCTCGCCTATCGCCCCCGCCAGCTCGACCACAACCTGCAGGACGTGCTGAACCAGGCTGTGGCGAACGGCCGGGCCAAGCGGGTCGTCGCGGCAGGCATCTCCCGGGAGGCTGCGCTCGCTCTGCTTCCCGAAGACATGAGCCGGGTGCAGTGCAATCTCATGCTCGACGAGTCGGACCGCAACCCCGGGCTGCTCAAAGCGTATTCAGCGCTGCGCTCGATACCCGGGGAACACGCGCCGATCATGCCCCGGCTCCCACTGGACGTACTCACCGACACCCTGCGGGACTTCAGGGCGCTCTCCGATCTCGCATGGCAGGTCGCCAGGGCGGCAGCCGTGCTCGGCGAACCGTTCATCCCCGCCAACGTGGGATGCGTCGCCTGCGTGAGCGGCGAGGAACTCTGCTCGGCCATCGACGAGTTGGTGCGTGAGGACCTGCTGCGGGTCGACATCGTCACCAGGCGGCTGCGCTTCAGCAACCCCCTCCTGCGCGCCGCCGCCTACCAGACGGCCGGCACCGGCTGGCTCTTCGGTGCCCACGGCAGGGCAGCGCCGATCCTTGCCCAGCAGGGTGGTGATCCGCTGGACCTGGCCGGGCATCTCCAGTACGCCGCCGTGACCGGCGACACCGACAGCAGCCGGATTCTGCTGGAGGCAGCGGCCGAAACGCTGTGGACCGACCCGGGGCAGGCCGCCACGTGGGCCGCGACCGCGATGGACATGAGCCGTCCGGGGCCCGGAACGGGGCCGGAGACCCTGTTGCTCGGGAGCGCACTGATGCTCAGCGGAAAGCTTTCGCAGGGCATGACGGTGCTGGACGGTCTCCGTGGCGAGGACGAGTCGCACCCGATCCATCTGAAGGCGACGCTCTGGCGGGCGTGGGCGCTGCGCAATCTGGGCAGGCCGGACGGAGCGGACCAGGAGATCGCCACGGCCCTGAAGCTGACCGGCGGACAGGAACGCGAACAGCATGCCCTGCTGCTCGGCGCACGCCTGGAGAACGCCCTTGCCGCCAACGCGCCCCTGCCCGAGATCGAGGAGGACGCGCTGCTCGACGACGCGGCCGGACTCTCCGCGGTGACCCGGGGCTGGCTGTACGCCCTGCTGGCCATGGGAGCCACCAGGAGCCGCGCCACCGAACACGCCGTGCTCCACCGCGCGGTGGCGTGCCGGCTCCTCGACCAGGCACAGGACGACGAGGCCGTGCGGTATCTCGACGGCCTGTACTGGCTGGCCGCGGCCGAGTCCGCACTCGGGCGCAAGGAGTCCGCGGCCCGGCACTACGAGCGGGGTCTGCTGCTCGCCGAGCGCGGCAAACAGCTCAGCCGGGTACCGCAGTTCGCGCTCGCCGTCGGCGAGATGGACCTGGCGGACGGAGACCTCGCGGGATCGGTCCGGCACGCGGTGGTCGCGGCGGCGGCCGCCGCGATGACGGACAGCGAGTATCTGCGCGCGGTCACCGAGGAGGCGGAAACGGCCCTGCGGGCGGCGGGCCGCAGCGCCGGGACAGCCGCGCCGCACATGTCCCGGGCCGCTGCTCCGGGCCCGGCTTCGGCCCAGCCGCCGGCCGGACCGACTCACACGGCGAAGACGCGGCTGGGCCGGTTGAGCAAGCGCGAACTCGAGGTCGCGGTCCAGGTGAGCCGGGGCCGTACCAACCAGCAGATCGCCCGCGCCCTCACGGTCAGCCACAAGACCGTGGAGACCCACCTGGGCCGGATATTCAAGAAGCTCGATGTCTCCTCCAGGGCCGAACTCGCCACCCTGGTCGGCCGGTCGTACGTGGTCCCCAGAGAAATGCCGGGCCCCGGGCCCGAGGGGGAGCGCGGCTGACGACAGGAGCGTGGCCCGGTCCCGGCGAAGTCGCCGGGACCGGGCCACGCTCATTCATGCGCCGCGGACGACGGCCGCTCAGGTTCCGCCCACGACCGGAGGCGGGGACACAACCCGCAGCGGCGGCCCGCCACGGTCGTCGAAGACGCGGAACGAAGTCCCGGCCGCGATCCGGTCCAGCAGGTCACGGTAGTCGGCGGCGATGTCCCGCACCCTCGCGGCGGTGTACGCGCTGGTCCGGTACGTGACGATGATCCGGGTCCCGGCGGTCGCGTCATGCGTCACCCGGAGCGTGAAGTCCCGCTCCGCCTGGTGCCACGGCGGATCCATGACCATCTCGCTGCGCAGGATCTCCTCGGCCTCATCGGGTACGGCGGGGTTGTCCTCCTCGGTGAACAGGGCGCGCAGCATGTCGCGCCGGCCGGCCGCGGGCTCATGGCCGAGGGCCTCGATCACCTCGGCGACCGGGAGGTCGTGGTGCTCGAAGTCCGCCGCCGTCCGGTCGCGCACCCGTTCGAGGACCTGTAGGTACGTGGGATCGCCGGAGAGATCCGCCCGCACGATCAGCAGGTTGATGAAGGCGCCGACGAGGCGGTCTGCCTCCGGGCGGTCCCGGCAGGAGTAGGGAGTGGTGACCGCTCCGTCGCGTACTCCGGTGTAGCGGGCGAGCAGTACCTGGAAGGCGGCCAGGCTCACCATGAACGGGGTCGCTCCGTGCTTCCTGGCGACCTGCCGCAACGCGGACACGGTCCTCCCGGAGACCGGCAGCTGATACGTCCGCCCGGTGCAGTCGGTCTCCGGCCGCGGCGCCACGTCGGTGGGCGGCACCGGAACGGAGGCGCCCTCCAGGGCGGTTCGCCAGTAGCCGAGCAGTTGTCGCCGCCGGGCCGTGGTCAGCCGCTCGCCCTGCCAGGCGGCCAGGTCCGCGGGCTGGACCGGGAGCGGTGCCAGGGGGGAAGGCAGCCCGGCCGAGCAGGCGAAGTACAGGGTGGTCAGTTCCTCGATGAGCACCGACATGGTGTGGCCGTCACTGACGATGTGGTGCACCACGATGGCGATGTGGTGCTCGTCCGGCCCCACCCGCAGGATCCGCAGCCGTCCCGGCAAATCGGCGCACAGGTCGAAGGGTTCGTCGAAGAAGGCCCCCATGACATCGTCGGCGTCCTCCGGCGTCACTTCGACGACCTGGAAGGACAGGCGGCCGGTGCCGGACCGTCGCACGATCTGTGCGGGCTCCCCGTGCTCATCGGTGGTGAACACCGTCCGCAGGGCCTCGTGGCGGTCGGCCAGGGCGCTCCAGGCGCGTTCGAGTGCCCTGATGTCCAGAGCTCCGAACAGCTTGATGCCTCCGAGGGTGACCCAGGTGTTCCGCGTGGGCGAGTCGTGGTGGAGCTGCCACATCAGGTGCTGGACCGGTGACAGCGGGAAGCGGTTGTCGCCCTCGCTCCTCGGCAGGCGGGGGACCGGGGCTCGGCCCGTTCGTGAGCGCCGGGCCAGCAGGGAGGCCTCGATGCGTGCGCGCGCGGCAAGGTCGGCCGGGCCCGCCGTCATGCTCCGGCCCCCTCGGTGGCACCGGCATTGCCGTCCGTGCCGGCCACGTCGTCCGGGCTGTCCCCGCTGTCCGCCAGGAGCAGTTCGAAGATGTGCTGAGCGACCTCGGCGACCGTCGGCTCGATCGTGAACAGGACCCGCATCGGGACCTGGATGCCGAGCGTCTCACTCACATCGGCGAGCATCCGGACGGCGAGCAGCGAGTGGCCGCCCAGATCGAAGAAGTTGTCGTGGACGCCGACTCGGTCCAGGCCCAGGAGCTCCGACCAGATCCTGGCGAGCTCCTCCTCCACCGGGGTCCGCGGGGCCACGTACCGCGCTGACGCGGCGGCTCCCGACGCGTCCGGCAGCGCCGCCCGGTCGATCTTGCCGTTGGCGGTCAGCGGGAGTTCGGCCAGGGGGACGTACAGGGCGGGGACCATCCACTCCGGCAGCCGCTCGGCCAGGAAGTCCCGCAACTCCCCGGGGCCGGCCTCACCGCCTGCGACGGGCACCGGGTACGCCACCAGCTGCTGGGCGCCGAGAGCATCGGGCCGGGCGACGACCGCGCCGCCGGAGAGTCCGGGGTGCCGGTTCAGCACGGCCTCCACCTCGCCCGGCTCCACCCGGTAGCCCCGGATCTTCACCTGTGCGTCCGACCGGCCGACGAACTGGAGGGTGCCGTCGGCGCGCCGGCTCACCACGTCGCCGGTCCGGTAGAGCCGGGCGCCCGGCGTGGCCGAGTGCGGGTCGGGCACGAAGCGTTCGGCGGTGAGGCCCGGACGGGCGTGGTAGCCGCGGCCGACGGAGGGACCGCCCAGGCACAGCTCGCCCGCCACACCCGGCGGCACCGGCTCCAGCCACGCGTCCAGCACGTAGGCCCGGCAGTGCGGCAGCGGACGGCCCAGCGGGGCGATGGCGTCGGCGGCCCCGTCGTAGTCGACCGGTGCCGCCACGGAGGTGCACGCGGCCTCGGTCACTCCGTAGACCTGTACGAGCCGGCCTGGCCACTGCCGCCACGGCATCAGCCGGCCGAGCGCGGGCGCCGCCTCGCTGCCGAAGATCAGGATGCGCAGGCAGGAGGGCGCGGCGTCTCGTTCGGCCTGCGTGATGGCGCCGAGCCGGCTGGGCGTGGTGGACAGGACGGTGGCACCGGTCGCAGCGACGAGCTCCCACAGCTCCTCGGTCGCCAGCGGGGGCTTTCCGTCGGGCAGGGCGATCGAGCCGCCCGTGAGCAGGTGCGGATAAACCTCTTCGGCCACCACGTCGAAGCCCAGAGGCGCCAGTTGCAGGGCCCTGTCCTGCGGGGTGAACCCGAGGGAGCCGGCCATCGCGCGGGCGAAGGCGGTGACGCCGCGATGGGTGTTCATGGCGCCCTTGGGGCGTCCGGTGGAGCCGGAGGTGTAGATGAGGTAGGCGAGCTGGTCCGGTGTGGTCTCGTCCGGCGGCGGCCCCTGGCGGGCCGTGGGCGCCAGCGCGTCGAGCAGCACGGGTTCACGGCCCCGCAGATACGGCTGCGCGGCGCACTCGGCCGTGGTGATGACCAGGGACGCCTCCGAGTCGGTCACCATGTAGTCGATCCGGTCGGACGGGTAGTCCGGGTCGAGCGGCACGTAGTGGCCACCCGCCTTGAGCACGCCCAGGTAGGCCGTGATCAGCTCTGGCGACCGGGGCAGGAGTACTGCCACGGGTGTGCCGGGTCCGACGCCGCGGTCCCGCAGGTGCCAGGCAAGCCGGTCCGCGGCGGCGTCCAGCTCCGCGTAGGTGAGCCGTCGCGGCCCGCAGACCACGGCGACGGCGTCGGGTGCTGCGGCGGCCCGGCTCGCGAACGCCCGGTGCAGGCATTCGGGTGGCCCCTCCGCATCCGGCGCGGACTCACGGGCGGAGCCGAGAAGCAGGTCGCGCTCGTCCTCCTCGAACAACCGCAGCCGGGAGACGGGCTCCTGCGGCCGGGTGGCGATGGAGTGCAGCAAGGTCACGAACTGCCGTGCCATCCGCTCGACCGTGTCGGCGTCGAACAGCTCGGTGCTGTACTCGAGGGTGGCGTCGGCGAACTCGGGCCCGGGAGTGATCTCGAGCGAGAGGTCGAACTTCGCGGTGCGCGTGGCCACGGGCATCGCCTCGAAGGAGAGTCCGCCCGCGGACCAGCCCTCCTGCGGCAGGTTCTGCAGGGAGAACATGACCTGGGACAGCGGACCGCCGAGCCCCGCGTAGCGCGCCGGCCGGAGCTCCTCCACCAGCTTCTCGTACGGCAGTTCCTGATGGGCGTACGCGCCGAGACAGGCTTCCCGGGCCCGGCCGATCAGCTCGGTGAAGGCGGGGTCGCCGGAGCTGTCGACGCGCAGGGGCAGGGTGTTGACGAAGAACCCGATCAGGCCGGCGAGTTCGGAACGGCCCCGGCCCGCGACCGGAGTGGCCACGGAGATGTCGTCGCTGCCCGAGTAGCGTCCGAGCAGGACGTTGAACGCCGCGAGGAACACCATGAACGGGCTGGCCTCGTGCTCACGGGCGAGCCGGTCCACTCTGGTGACCAGGGCCGTGGGAATGGTGAACGCGTGCACGGCACCGGCAGAGGACGGTTCGGCGGGGCGCGGCCGGTCGGTGGGGAGCTGGAGCGGTGCGAGGCCGGCGAGGCGGTCCCGCCAGTAGTCGACCAGTCCGGTCAGCGTCTCGCCCCGCAGCGACTCGCGCTGCCAGACGGCGTAGTCGACGTACTGGAGGGGGAGTGGTTCCAACTGGGGCCGCCGGCCGCTCGCATGGGCCTCGTAGCAGAGCGAGAGCTCCTGGAAGAGGATGCCCGACGACCAACCGTCCGTGATGATGTGATGCATCGTCAGGACGGCGATGTGCTCCTCGGGCGAACGCCGCAGCAGCCGCATGCGCAGGAGCGGCCCGGTGTCCAGGGAGAACGGCCGCTCGATCTCGGCGAGGATGAGCTCGTCCGCGTCCCGGCCCGCCACCTCGACGACCGGCAGTTCGATCCGCAGTTCGTCGAGGATGACCTGGAGCGGTTCCACGCCGTCGAAGTGGAAGACCGTGCGCAGCGACTCGTGCCGCTCCACGACGCTGTCGAGCGCCCGGCGCAGCGCCGTGACGTCGAGCGGGCCGCGGATGCGCGCCGCCGCGAGCACGTTGTACGTCGGCTGATCCGGGTCGACCTGGTCGAGCAGCCACAGGCTCTGCTGGCTGAAGGACGTCTCGGCCATCAGCGGCTCGTCGTCCGCCGGCCGGTCGTCCGTCGCCGCGGACCCGGTCTCTGGTGCGGTGGTCATGGGGGCTCCTGTCGCGGTGGGCGGGCTGGCGGACACACCTCGTACGGGAACCCGGCCCCGGCCGGGTTCCCGTACGCCGTCTCAGACCAGCGCGCGTCCGTGCGAGCCGTAGCGGCGGTCCTCGGAATCGCGGAGGTTCGACGTGACGTTGATGCGCCGCAGCCAGCGATCGGTGCCGTCGTAACGGGCCTTGAAGGGCCGGCGCCCGTGGATCGCCCGCTTGTTGTCGATGAGCAGGAGCTCGCCCGGGGCCAGGGAGACATCGCGCAACCGGGTGTCGAAGGCCGCGATCACGGTCTCCAGCGCCTTCTCGGCGGCGGGGTCCGAGAGCGAGCGCTCCATGAAGGCCGGGTCGATGCGGATGAACGGGGCGTCCTGGCTGCCGCTCAGAATCGCGGTGGGCCGGGGACTGCTGTTCATCTCGGCGATCTGCCGGAACGCCTTGTCGGCCCAGGCGTCGGTCTCGAGCCCGGTCGTCGTCTCGTTGAACGCGGCGGTGTGCGACTCGTCGGGGAGAATGATGAACCGCTCCTCGAAGAGGATCCTCCTAGTCTCCGCGTCCAGCCGCAGGTCCTGGGCGGGCGCGAAGGTCGTGGGCACCCGGTCGGGGTTGCGCAGGCAGAACAGCATGATCCAGTCGGCGCGCAGCGGGTGGAACGCGTCCTCGTTGTGCCACTCCAGGTTGACCGTGGAGCTCGAACCCAGCTGGGAATCCTCGTGCCCGGCCACCGGGAAGACGTCCAGGACCAGCCGGCCACGCTGCTGGGTGAGATAGGAGATCGGGTCGCCGATCAGCGAACCGATCAGCAGGAGGACCGCCGCTGCCCGGTCCGTCTCGCGGCTCCGGGGATCGTCGGTGTACTCGAGCGGCGTCGGGCCGAGCGCCGCGGCGTCCAGCGGAAGCCCGGAGACGACCAGGCCCCCGTACGGCTGCCCGGTGAGCCGGAATTCGGTGAGCCGCCGGCGCAGGCGGAACGGAAGCTCGTGGGAGCGGACCGAGATGCGGTTCAGCCGGTCTTCGAGAGGGCGCCTCGGGTCCTCGTCGAGGAGGGTGTCGGTGATGTCGCGGACCGTCGCGCTCTCCTGTCCGTCCAGAGCCAGGCAGGGCACACCGTCGTCCGCCCGGATCTCGAGGTCTTCGGCTTCTTCGGCATGTGCCAGTCCCACGTTCAGCCTCCTGGAGTCAACGGCCAGGGTCGGGGCCGTTCGCGAAAGGCTGGCAGTGGTCCGGTACCGCCAGGCAGTCGGGAACCTTCCTGACACCCCGGGCCCGGCGGCGCCGGCCACGCTCACCCGGTCACGGTGTGGCCCGCCTCCCGCAGTACGGAACAGGCTTCGGCCCGGCGCTCGCGGGGCACCAGGACCAGGTCGCTGAGGTAGCTCGACGAGACGAAGACCGGGACGCCCGCTGCCGCGAGCGGGCCGAGCACGGCCGCCAGCATGCCGGGCAGGTCGAGGCCGTGCGACGTCTCGCCGTAGAGACCGGCCCAGCGCTGTGGAGCACCGGGTGCATCGGGCTCCGCCGCCGGGGCCGGCGGTATCTCGCGCACCACGGTCAGGCCCTCCGGCGCCCGGTGCAGGACGTACCAGGAAGCGTCCGGCGGCAGTTGCCCGGCCGGCAGTTGTTCGACGGTGAACTCGGAGGGCAGCACCCGCAGGTGCTGCGCGGCAGCGGTGATCATGTGCGCACCCTAGGGCATTTCGTCCGGAGCAGGCCGGGCCGTTGGGCCCCGGGACGGTTCGGACGAGGGGCCCATCGCCATGGTCCGGACCGTGCCGGGCCCGTGGGTCAGGAGGCTCCCTGACCGGCGGGCGCACGGGCCGCCGCCGTGGGGGATTCCCCCGACTGCTGCCCGCGGCACGGGGTTGCCAGTATCGGCGTACCTCTGCTGCTCAAGTGCCTCAGAAAGGAGGCGCCCGTGGTGGCTGAACCGAGCACCGCTACGGTGCCGAAACGCCGCTTCGGGGCAGGATTCTGGCGGCTGTGGACCGCGACCTCGATCTCCGGGCTGGGTGACGGCGTCCGGATATTCGCCCTGTCCGTGTACGCCGCCACCGTCTCCAGCGACCCCGTCGAGGTGTCGATGGTGGCGGTCGCCGGCCAACTGCCCTGGGTCCTGGTCGGTCCGTTCTCCGGCACCCTGATCGACCATCTCGACCGCTGGCGGATGCTCTGGATCTGCGATGTGGCCAGGGCCGTCGTCCTGGCGGGCTTCGTGTCGGCCATCGTCGGGGACCGGGTCACCATCACCGTCCTCGCGGCCACGGCCTTCCTGCTGAGCTCGATCGAGACGATGGCGGACAACCTGTCCCAGGCCGTCGTGCCCGATGTGGCCGGCTCCCATTCGCTGGACTCGGCCAACAGCAAACTGCTGACCGGGCGCCTGGTCACGATGGAGTTCCTCGGCGCACCGGTGGGCACGGCCCTGTTCGCCACCGCACACCTGCTGCCCTTCGGCCTGGCCACGGTCTGCTTCGCCCTCTCCGCACTCCTCGTCTTCGGAGTGCGGCCGGCGTCGGGCCGCACGGCCGCGGACGAGGGACGGGTCACCCTGCGCCTGCTCGGGTCCCAGACCGGCGAGGCCGTGGTCTGGCTGTGGCGCCATCCGCTGCTGCGCACCGTCTGCGTGATGGCGGGGCTGCTGAACTTCGCGGTCCTCGCGGTGATGGGCGTCGCCGTCCTCTACGCCCTGCATGTGCTGCACGTCAGCGAGACGGTGTACGGCCTGCTGCTCCTGGTGATCGCGGTCGGCGGACTCGCCGGGCTGACCCTGGCCCCGAAGCTGATCGCGGGCCTGGGGCGCGGCCGTGTCCTCCAACTGTCTCTCGGCATCTGCCCGTTCGTGTTCGTGCTCGGCGGCATCACTTCGCAGCCGCTGATCGCCGCCGTCGTGTTCGCCTTCGCCGGGATCAGCGTCGCCCTGGTCAACGTGGTCACCACGACGCTGCGCCAGGCACTCATTCCACCGGACAGGTTCGGCCGGATCAACGGCGCCTACCGGCTGGTCATCAACGGCCTCTCCCCGCTCGGCGGCCTCGCGGGCGGGCTGACCGCGGACCGGTTCGGGCTGCGCGCACCCTTCTTCCTCGCGGCCGTCGTGCTCGCCGGGGTCACGTGCGCGGCCCTGCCGCTGCTCTCCAACCGCAGGATCGGCCACGTCCCGGACCAGGACGCCCGGCCCGGGCACGAGGACGCCGGGAGTCCGGCCGCACCTCCAGGAAAGGACGGCGAATGACCCTGCGCGAGATTCAGCTCCCCGCCACCGCCGCGGCCCCGGAGCAGACGCCCGGATCCGGCCGCCGGTGGCTGCCCGGACTGCTGGTCCTCCTGGTCACGCTTGCCGTGGCGGTCCTCGGTGTGCTGTCCGTCGCCACACCGCCCGACCCGCTGCCGGCCGACGCGCCCGCCGCGGAGTTCTCGGCCACGCGCGCCCACGCCGACGTGGAGCAGATCGCGACGGGGCCGCGCCCTGTCGGATCGACCGCGCACGATCGTGTACGGGACCAACTCGTGCGGAAGCTCCGCGGACTCGGGCTGGACCCGGTGGTCCACAAGGAGCTCGGCATCGACCGGACCCCCGGCCACACCATGGCGGCCCCGGTCCAGAACATCGAGGCCACGCTGCCCGGCAGCGACCCGACGGGCAGGGTCCTGGTCGTGGCCCACTACGACTCGGTGGAGATCGGGCCGGGGGCCACGGACGACGCGCACGGTGTGGCGGCGCTGCTCGAAACCGTACGGGCCCTGCGGTCGGGCCCCTCGCCGCGCAACGACATCACCGTCCTGTTCACCGACGCCGAGGAGCCGGGCCTGATGGGCGCCCGGGGCCGGCTCGCCGCCGAGGACCGGGGCGACCCGGACCGTACCGTCGTACTCAATCTGGAGTCCCGCGGCACCTCGGGCCGCGCGGTCATGTTCGAGACCGGCGCGCACAACGCGGCGCTCGTGCCCGCCCTGGCCGACCACGCGCCGGTCACCACCTCGCTCGCCTACGAGGTGTACCGGCTGCTCCCCAACAACACCGACTTCACGGTCTTCCGCGAGGCCGGCTTCACCGGAATGAACTTCGCCAACGTCGGTACGTCGGCCAACTACGACACCCCCCAGGACAAGCTCGCCAACTCCAGCAAGGCCTCCCTCCAGGACATGGGCGCCACGGTCCTCAGCGCCACCAGGAGCCTGGCCGCCGCGGACATCGCCGCGACCGGCAAGGGCGGCGAGGCCACCTACTTCACGCTCGGTCCGCTCCTGGTGCGCTATCCGGGCGCCCTGGTGCTGCCGCTGGCGGGGATCTCGGTGGCCGCGTGCGCCCTCGTCGTGTGGTTCGCGCTGCGGCGGCGCGCGGTCAGGAGCCGGACGCTGACGATCGCCGCCGCCACGGTGCCCCTGCCGTTGATCACGGCCGCCGCCGTCGGCTGGGCGGGCTGGCAGCTGATGACCCTCGTCCGGCCGCACTACACGGGCTTCATCTTCGGGGACCCCTACCGTCCGGGCCCGACCGCGCTCGGCCTGTGCCTGGTGACCGCGGTGGCTGTCTGGGTCTGGGCGACGGTGCTGCGGCGCAGATGCGGTTCTCTGGAGCTGACCGCGGCGGTCACCTGCTGGCTGACCCTCCTCACCCTGCTCACCGCGCTGCTCGTCCCCGGCGCCTCGTACCTGTTCCTCTGGCCCGCCCTGACCGGCGCGGCCGGGTTCGCCGCCTCGGTCCGCCTGCCGGCGTCCTCCCCCTGGCGCACCGCCGTCGCGGCACTGCCGGCCGTGCCAGGCGCGGCACTGCTCGCCCCCATGGTGGCGCTGCTCTTCGCCGCGCTCGGCCTGGTACTCGCCATGGCGCCGCTGGTCGTACTCGTCCTGCTCGTCGCCCTGGTGGCGGCGCCGCTCGCCCGTCCTCTGGCACGGCGGCCGCTGTTCCTCAGGGCCGGTGCGGCGGCTCTCGCGGGCGTCGTCGTCTGCGGGATCGGTGTGGCCCGCGACGGCACGGACAGCGGACACCCCGCCCAGGTCAGCATGTTGTACGTCGCCGACGGGAAGGGGGCCCGCTGGGTGAGCTCGGGCCGGAGCGCTCACCCCTGGCTCGATCCGTACGTGGACGCGGACACCGCTCCGCTCGCGGCGGAGTTCCCGTATCTCAAGGAGCCGGACGAGTGGCGTACCGGCCCCGCGCCCCGGGTCGAGGCCCCGGCACCGACCGCTCGCGTGCTCTCCACCCGGCGTGGCGACGACGGCTCGCGCGAGGTCACGGTACGCATCGGCGCAGCCCATGGCGCGACCAGCCAGCTGATGCTGTACGCGGACACCGGAAGCGGCGACGTGCGGAGCCTGACCGTGGCGGGGGAGGAGTGGCCCGGCGGAAACAACAGACCCGGCGTGAAGGGCCGTTGGGGCTGGGGATTCACCTACGTGGCGCCGCCGGCCGAGGGGGTCGAGCTCCGGCTGAAGGTCGCGGGCGACGGGCCCCTGCGGCTGCGGCTGCTGGCGAAGTCCACCGGATTCCCGGAAGGGGCCCTGGCACAGGATCCGCCCGCCGATGTCGCCTGGGCTGCCTGGGATGCCGGGTTCACCCTGGTGGCAAAGGAGTTCACCGTCTGATGGGCGGCCGCAGCCGACGCCTCCCGCGACGGAGGTCGCCGCCCCCGGACGCCCGGCTCGACCGCACCGGACTCGTTGAAGGACAGGTATCCGCAAAGGGCGTCCGTCGGGGCGCACCACATCAGGAGGTTCACATGGCCGGTGGTACCCAGGACTATCAGGTGGTCGTCAACATCGAGGCGCAGTACTCGATCTGGCGGGCCGGGCGCGATCTTCCGGACGGCTGGAGCGAGGCAGGCTTCAGCGGATCCAAGGAGCAGTGCCTCGCGCACATCGACACCGTCTGGACGGACCTGCGCCCGCTCAGCGCCCGCTGACCGGTACCGGAGCCGTCACGAAACGGCGTACGGGGCTCCGCCTTCGTCCGAAGGCGGAGCCCCGTACGCCGTTTCGCGCTCGCGCGGAGCCCTCAGGCCGCGGGGCCCGCGTCGATGGCTATCCAGAGGGCGCTCGCCCGGGCCAGCAGGCGGCCCGTCCCCGCTTCGTACAGGGCCGTGACGTTGGTGGCGGTGCGGTCCTGGATGCCGTCGAGTCTGCCCACCACGACATAGTCCGCACCCGCGCGCGGGAGCTCGTCGATCGCCGCCGTCATCCGGCCGAGCAGCCTGGGGCGCCGGACCGGATCGGTCGTCCAGCCGCCCGGGCAGTCAAGGGCGGCCCAGACGACCTCGGGCCGTACGAGACCGGAAGCGTCGGCCAGTTCGGGGCGCGGGCGCCAGCCGCAGGCGACCGTGTCCGGACGGCCCTCGACGGCCCCCGGCCGTAGCGACAGGCCGTCCTCCTCCCGCTCGGTGCCGCAGACGAAACAGGTCGGGAACGGGTGCCCGGCCCCGCTGAACGACTCCTGCGCCGCCGCCGCCGTCGTCGCGGAGACGGCGGCGGGCGCGGCAACGGCGCCGTTCGCCGCCGTGACCGTGGCGACCACGTCCTCCCCGTGCCAGGCGTGGCCACGTCGTCCGGCGGGCCGGTAGGCGAGCGGTGTGTCCAGCGGGACCGGCAGGTGCAGGGAGACCGCGAGCGGGCCGGTCAGATGGCCGGCGGACATGGCCAGCTCTGCCAGAACACCGCAGGCGTAGCCGCCGTTGGCGCTGGTGGGGGGTCCGTTGAAGGCGGCGTCGACGGAGAAGGACGTTATCGGGGGCACGGTGTCTCCTCGGCGGCAGGCGGCTGATCGTGCCAGCGACCCTAGAGCGCCCGGACGTTGCTCCGGGCCCCGGTCGGGGCTGCGCCGGTGTCAGGAGTCTTCCCGACTGTCTGCGTCCCCCGGGTGTGGCCAGGCTGTTCGCGTACCCACGGGTGGGTGTTCCCGCCGCGCCCTCGGACGACAGAGGTGCTGATGACCCAGATCCGCCCCGTGGCAGGCAGCTGGACCGAGCTGCTCGCCGATACCGCACTGCGTTCACCGGACCGTGTCGCCTTCGGCTACCTCGCCGACGGGGAGGTGCCGGCCGGCGAGTTGACGTACGCCCGACTCGACTCCATGGCCCGGATGATCGGCGCCCACCTCCAGGGCCTCGGCCTGGCCGGTCGCCGGGTGCTGCTGCTCTACCCCTCGGGCCTCGACTACGTGGCGGCGTTCTTCGGCTGCCTGTACGCGGGCGCCGTGGCGGTACCCGCCTATCCGCCCACCCGCCAGGCGCGCTCGCTGGAGCGCATCGCGGGCATCATCCAGGACTGCGGCGTGGACACGGCCCTGACCACCGAGGAGTTCGCCGCACGCCTGGCGTCCAGGGCGCCCGCGGTGGCGGGACTGCGGCTGGTGGCGACGGATTCCGTGGCGCGGGGAGCAGCGGCCGACGGCTGGACGCCGTACCGGGCCGATGAGCGGACAACGGCGTTCATCCAGTACACCTCGGGTTCGACCAGCAGCCCGCGGGGCGTGGTGCTCAGCCACGGCAATCTGCTGTCCAACGCACACGTGACCCAGCAGGCGTTCGGGACGTCCACCGACACGCGGGTGGTGTCCTGGCTCCCCATGTACCACGACATGGGCCTGATCGGCTCGGTCCTCGGCACCGTGTACTGCGGCGGAAGCTGCGTACTGATGTCGCCCTCGGCGTTCGCGCAGCGGCCCGCCCGCTGGCTGGAGGCGATCAGCGCGGCAGGCGGAACGGCGAGCGGCGGCCCCAACTTCGCCTACGACCTGTGCGTCGACCGCATCGGGCCCGAGGAGCGGGCGGCGCTCGACCTCAGTTCCTGGGAGGTCGCCTTCAACGGCGCCGAGCCGCTGCGTCCCTCGACCCT
Organism: Streptomyces poriferorum; assembly: GCF_019399235.1. Classification (GTDB taxonomy): domain Bacteria; phylum Actinomycetota; class Actinomycetes; order Streptomycetales; family Streptomycetaceae; genus Streptomyces; species Streptomyces poriferorum. The sequence goes on from NZ_JAELVH010000123.1 coordinate 36,881, forward strand.
GCGCCGCTTCGCCGACGCCTTCGCCGACAGCGGCTTCCGCGCCGAGGCTCTGACGCCGTGCTTCGGCCTCGCCGAAGCGAGCACGGTGTCTCCGAGGGCTACCTGGGGCGGCCCGAGCTCACCGCGGCCACCTTCGCGGCCACTCTGGCCGGCACCACCGCGCCGCACTTCTTGCGCACGGGCGACCTGGGGTACCGGTCCGGGGGCGAGCTCCACGTGGTGGGCAGGCTCAAGGACCTCATCATCGTGCGCGGCCGGAACCACTATCCGACGGACATCGAACAGACCGTCGAGCACAGCCATCCGGCTCTGCGTCCCGGCGGGGGAGCGGCCTTCTCCCTCACCGGCAGCGGTGACGACGGGGCCGAACAACTCGCCGTCGTGCACGAACTCGACCGCGGCTTCGACGGCGACTGCGCGCAGGTGGTGACGACCGTCCGCGGCGCCGTCGCCGCCGCGCACCGGATACGGCCGCACTCGGTCGTGCTGATCCGGGCCGGCAGCCTGCCGCGCACCTCCAGCGGCAAGGTGCAGCGGGGGGCCTGCAAGGCGGAGCTCCTGGCCGGCTCGCTGAAGACCGTCCACGCGGACCACGAGGGTGCCGCCGTGCCGACCGCCGACGCGGCCCCTGCCTCCGCGCCCCGCGTTTCAGAGGCGCCCCGTGTTTCCGACGGGCCCCCCGTTTCCGAGGCGCCCCGCGTTCCCGACGGGCCCCCCGTACCCGAGCCCGCGCTGCCGGAGAGCGACGCCACCGAGGCCCTGAGCCTTCTCCGCACGCAGCTCAGCCGGCTTCTGCGGCATGACGACCTCCCCGCCGGCCGGACGCTGATCGAACTGGGCCTCGACTCGCTGGGCACGGTGGAACTGCAGCACCGGATCGAGCGCGAACTCGGGTACCGGATCGACTTCGAGGAAGCGGCGGACCTCACCCTCGGCGAGCTCGCCGCGCTGGTCGCGGCACCGAAGCCCACCACGGAGGGCCCGGCCGAAGCCTCACCCGCCGAGCCCGTCGGGGACCGGCCGCTGACCTCGAACCAGTACGCGCAGTGGATCGGACACCAGGTCGCGCCCGACGGCCGCGCCCAGGTGATCGCCTCGGCGGTGGCCGTCCGCGGCCCCCTGGACACCGAAGCGCTGGAGAGGGCACTGCACGGCGCGGTGGCACGGCACCCGGGGCTGCGTACCACCTTCCCCGCGACCGGTGACGGTCCCGTACGACGGCTTCGGCAGGACCCGCAGATCGACTTCGTCCGCCACGACGCCTCCGGGCTCGACGCGGAGACCTTGCGCGAGCGTCTCACCGAGGCCGCCTACCGGCCGTTCGACCTGGCCGAGGGGCCGCTGCTGCGGGCCGCGGTCTTCACGCTCGGCGCCGACGACCACCGGCTAGTCCTCGCGATCCATCACATCGTCGCCGACCTCTGGTCGGTCGAGGTCCTCCTGGCCGACCTCGACCTGCTCTATCCCGCGGCGCTGAGGGGCGACCCGCCCCTCGCACGACCGGTCGGCAGCGGCGAGCCGAGGCAGCCGGCCGCGGACGAGCAGGAGCGGCTGTGGGAGTACTGGAGCCGGGAACTGGCGGGTGCCCCGGCCCTGTTGCCGCTGCCTACGGACGGCCCGCCGCCCGGAGGGCCGCTGCCTACGGACGGGTCGCTTTCCGGCCGGCCGCTGCCCACCGACGGGTCACTCCCCGGCCGGCCGCTGCCCGCCGGCCACCCGCGGCCGGCCCGCACGGCGTCGCGGGGCGCGAGCGTGCCCTTCGCTCTCGGCCCGGAGCTCAGCGCCCGGATTGCCGCCGCAGCGACCACTGCCCGGACCACCCCCTACACGGTGCTGCTCGCCGGCTACCAGATCCTCCTCGCCCGTCTCAGCGGCCGGCAGGACCTGCTCGTCGCCACCCCGGAACACGGCCGCCGCGCAGCGGACGAGGCCGACGGCATCGGGCTGTTCGCAGGAATGCTGGTGCTGCGCGGCAAGCTCGCGCGTACCGATGACTTCGACTCACTGCTCAGGCGCACCCACCGCACCGCACGGTCCGCGGCCGCCCATGCCGGACTGCCCCTGCCCGTGCTGATCGAACGCCTGCGGCCACGGCGCAGCCCCGGGCGCCCCGCGCTCGCCCAGGCCGTCATCACCGTGCACCGCCCGGTCGGCGGACACGGTCAGCTGGCGGCCGCCTGCGCCCTGGGTCTCGCGGGGGCTCGTGGCACGGTCGGTGGACTCGCCCTGGAATCAGTACCGTTCACTCCGCCGGCCAGCCAGTTCGAGACCGGCGTGACCCTCGCCGAGATCGACGGCCAGTGGCACGGAGTACTGCACTTCGACGCTGCGCTCCTGCGGTCCGCATCCGCCGGCGACTGGGCGGATCAGTTCCGCACCGTACTCGACACGGTGACCCGTGATTCCCGGACGCCGCTGTCCGATCCGCGACTCCTCGGCCCCGCCCCGAACACGGCGGGGACCGGCGAGGAGACGGCCGAACTGCTCCCCGTGCACGAGATGTTCGCCCGCCGGGCGGCGATCGCACCGGACCGGACGGCGCTCGTCTGGGACGGCGGCGCACTCACGTACGCGGAGCTCGACGCCCGGGCCAACCGGCTCGCCCACCGGCTGCGGGAGGCCGGTGTGGTCCCCGAGTCGCTGGTGGCGCTCTGCCTCCCGCGCTCGCCCCACCTCGTGGTTGCCGTCCTCGCGGTGGCCAAGGCGGGCGGTGCCTATGTGCCGCTGGACCCGGCCCACCCGTCCGCGCGCACCGGGTACGTCCTCGAGGACGCCCGGCCGTCGATCGTCCTGACGTGTACGGAGACCAGGTCCCGGCTCCCCGGCCACGACGCCCTGGTCATCGACCTCGACGCCGAGGCGGAGACGCTCGCGGCGCTGTCGGCCACCGGCCCCGGTGTCCCGGGCGACCTCGACCGGCTGGCGTACGTCATCCACACCTCGGGCTCCAGCGGACGGCCCAAGGGCGTGCTCGTGCCGCACAGGGGCGTGGCCAACCTCTTCGCGGCCGCTGCGGACTTCCGCTTCGACCACACCGACGTGTGGACGCTGTTCCACTCCTACGCCTTCGACTTCTCGGTGTGGGAGATGTGGGGCCCGCTCGTGCACGGCGGCAGGCTCGTGCTGGTGGAGGCGCGGGAGACGCTGTCCCCGCCGGACTTCTGGGAGCTGCTGCGCCGGCACCGGGTCACCGTGCTGAACCAGACTCCCGCCGTGTTCGCCGAACTGACCGCCGTCCCACCGCCGATGCTCCGCGGCCTGGACCTGCGCCACATCATCTTCGGCGGAGAGAGGCTCGAGGCCGGCCACCTCGCCGGCTGGGCGGCGCACGGCGACCCGGCAACCCGGCTGACCAACATGTACGGCATCACCGAGATCACCGTGCACGCCACCTACGGGCCACTGCGGCGGGGGACCGGACAGGCGCCGTCTCCCGTCCCGGCGTCACCGGACGCGGCCGCGGAGGTCGCGCTCGGTGCCCCGCTCGGCGGCACCGATCTGCGCCTGCTCGACGAGGACGGCTGCGCGGTGGCCCCCGGTGAGGCCGGGGAGATCTGCATCGGTGGCCGGGGAGTCGTACGCGGCTATCTGGGACAGCCGGCCCTGACGGCCGAACGGTTCGTGCCGCACCCCGACCGGGCCGGGGAGCGCCTGTACCGCTCCGGCGACCTGGCCAGGCAGCGGCCGGACGGTGCCCTGGAGTACCTCGGCCGCGCCGACTCCCAGGTCAAGATCCGCGGTCACCGGATCGAGCCGGGTGAGATCGCCGTGGCGCTGCGCGCCCACCCCGGCGTCCGCGACGCCTTCGTCCTGGCGGACCGGGACGCCCGTGGACGTACCGGGCTCACCGGCTATGTGGTGCCCCGCCAGGCGCCGCCGACGGCTGCCGAACTCCGGGCCCATCTCCGGGACCGGCTGCCCGAGTACCTGGTGCCGGGCAGCTTCCGCCCGGTCTCCGCCCTGCCGTTGACGGTCAATGGCAAGGTGGACCACCGGGCGCTCATCGCCCTGGGCCGGGCCCGGTCGGACGCCACGCCGGACAACGCCCCGGCCGGCGCCGCCCCGCAGCTCAGCCCGACCGAAGCGGCCGTGGCCGGCCTGGTTGCCGAGCTCCTCGAAACCGCCCGGGTCGGGCGCGACGACGATCTCTTCGCCCTCGGCTGGCACTCCCTGCTCATGGCCCGGCTGGCTCTGCGCATCGACGACCGGTTCGGGGTGAAGGTCCCGCTCCAGGAGCTCTTCGTCGAGCCGACGGTCGCCCGGGTCGCGGCCTCGGTGGACGTCGGCGTGCAGCGAGCGGCCGGTTCCGCCGGCCCGGGCGGGCAGGGCGCATCGCGCTCGGTCATCGCCCGGGTGGACCGCTCGCGCTATCTGGCCGGCACCTCCGGATCCGGGCGCCTGACCCTCCCCGAATCCCTCTCCTGAAAGCCGCCGCGCCCGGTGCCCACGGCATGGGGCACGGCCCCGCAGCCCTGTTGTCCCCGACCGCAACACCGACGTGTGGAGACGGCCATGCAGACCCCGCAACCGACGATCTTCCCCCTGGCCTCCGCCCAGGAACGGCTCTGGTTCGTGGAGCAGTTGACCCCGCACACCGCCGCTTACCACATCCCGCTGGCCTTCCGGCTGCGCGGCAGCCTCGACCGCGAGGCGCTGCACGGCGCCGTGAACCACGTCGTGAACCGGCACGAGGCGCTGCGCACCGTGTTCCGGCAGGTGGACGGGCGGGCGGTGCAGGTGGTCGAGTCGGCGGTGCCGATCGAGCTGCCGCTCGTCGAGGTGGCCGAGGCGGACCTCGAAGAGACACTGAGCACCGAGGCCGCCCGGCCGTTCGACCTGGGCCGGGGGCCGCTGCTGCGCGGCTGCGTGCTGCGTCTGGCCGAGGACGACCACGTGCTTGCCGTGACCCTGCACCACCTGGTCGCCGACATGTGGTCCTGCGGGATACTCCTGCGCGAGGTCGGAATCGCCTACGCCGCCCTGAGCGCCGGTGAACCCGTGGACCTGCCGGAACTCCCGCTGCATTACCCGGATTTCGCGGTCTGGCAGCGGGAGCAGCTCCAGAGCGAGCGGCTGGGCGAACTGCTCGGCTACTGGCGCGCGACGCTGGCCGGGGCCCCGCCGGTCCTCGATCTTCCCTTCGACCGCCCGCGTCCCGCGGTGCAGAGCCTGCGGGGCCGGCAACTGGCTGTACAGCTGTCGCCCGGACTCTCGGCCGCGGTCCAGGACCTGTCGCAACGGCTGGGCGTCACCCCCTTCATGACGCTCCTCGGTGCCTTCCAGCTCCTCCTCGGCCGCTACAGCGGACAGCAGGACATCGTGGTGAGTACCGGCGCGGCCACCCGTACACCGGAGACCGAGCAGGTCATCGGGTGTTTCATCAACACGCTCCTGCTCCGTACCTCGCTGGCGGGGGACCCCGACTTCGCCGAACTGCTCGGCCGGGTCCGCGACACCACCCTGGGCGCCCTCGACCATCAGGACCTGCCCTTCGAGCGACTGGTCCAGGACGTCCGGCCGCAGCGCGACCTGAGCGTCAACCCGCTGGCCCAGGTGATGTTCATCCTCCAGAACGCGCCGGTCCCGGAGCCGGACCTGCCCGGTCTCCGGGCGGCCGTCACCGGGATGGAACGCGGCGGCGCGCAGTGTGATCTCGACGTCCAGCTCCGCTACGTGGACGGGGTGTTCACGGGATTCGTCGAGTACGCGGACGACCTCTTCGACGCCGCGACGGTGGCCCGCCTGTGGGACCACTACCAGGTGCTGCTGACCGCGGCGGTACGTGACCCGCGTCGCCGGGTGGGCGAACTGCCGTGGCTCACCGGCGCCGAGACGGAACGCGCCGTGGCCGAGTGGAACGACACCGCGGCACCCGCACCCGACCTCTGCCTGCACCAGCTGTTCGAGCGGCAGGCCGAGGAGCGCCCCGGAGCGCAGGCGCTGGCCTGGGCCGACGGCGGGATCAGCTACGGCGAACTGGACCGGAAGGCGGGGCACGTGGCCGCGGCACTGCGCGCGGCCGGCGTCGGGCCCGATGTTCCCGTAGCCATCTGCATGGACCGTTCCTCCCACCTGGCCGCGGCGGTGCTGGGGGTACTCAAGGCGGGCGGCGCCTACGTCCCTCTGGACCCGGGCTACCCGTCCGAACGCCTCGCCTTCATGCTGGCCGACGCCCGGCCGGCGGTCCTCCTCACCGACTCGCCCGCCCTGCCGCGGCTGCCGGTGGACCCGGCCACCGGGCAGGTGGCCGGAGGCGCCGGCCTGCCCGCCGTGCGCGTGATGAACGTGGCGGAGCTCGACGGCGACGGGCCCCCGGCCGGGAACCCGGCGCCGGCCGAGGTGACACCCGCCCACCTCGCCTACGTCATCTACACCTCGGGATCGACCGGCAGCCCCAAGGGAGTCGCCGTCACCCACCGCGGTGTCGTCAACAACATCACCGACCTCAACAGGGGCCAGGACATCGGGCCGACCGACTCCGTCCTCTCGCTCTCGTCGCTCAGCTTCGACATGTCGGTGTACGAACTGCTCGGCATGCTCGCCGCAGGCGGCACCACGGTGCTGCCCGACCCCGGCCGCGCCAAGGACCCGCGGCACTGGGCCGAACTGGTCGAACGGCACGGCATCACCGTATGGAACTCCGCCCCCACGCTCCTGGAGGCCCTGGTCGACAGCTACGGCGACGGCTGCCCGGCCCGCCCCACGCTGCGCGTCGCCTTCCTCGGCGGCGACTGGGTGCCCGTCCCGCTGCCGGACCGGGCGAGGGCGCTCTTCCCGGACCTGGCCGTGATCGTGATGGGCGGCGCGACCGAGGCGTCCATCCACTCCATCGTCCAGCCGGTCGGCGAGGTGGGCCCCGACTGGGCACACATCCCCTACGGCAGGCCGATGGCGAACCAGCAGGCCCTCATCGTCGACGAACGGCTCGAACCGGTGCCGGTCAGCGTGCCGGGCGAACTCTGCCTCGGCGGCATCGGCCTCGCCCGCGGCTATCTGGCGCGCCCCGCACTGACGGCCGAGCGCTTCGTGCCGCACCCGTACGCGGGCACCCGCCCCGGCATCCCTGCCGGCAGCCGCCTGTACCGGACCGGAGACCTCGCGCGCTACGCGCCGGACGGCACCATTCACCTCATCGGGCGCCTCGACCACCAGGTCAAGGTGCGCGGCTTCAGGATCGAGCTGGGGGAGATCGACGCGGCGCTCGGCCGGCACCAGGACATCGCCGAGGCGGTGACCGTCGTACGCACCGACGAGGCGGGACACGGCGTCGGTCTCACCGCGTACGTGGTGGCCGCGGGCGACCTGCCCCCGACCGTCGGCGAGCTGCGTGCGCACCTCGCCGCCTCCCTGCCGGACTACATGGTCCCGGACGCGTTCGTCCCGCTGGAGCGGCTTCCGCTCTCGGCCAACGGCAAGGTGGACCGCCGCGCCCTCCCGGCGGCAGGGACCGGGACGCTGGAGCTGTCCGGGGAGTTCACCGAACCCGTCACCGCCCTGGAGCGGGCGATCGCCGACATCTGGCAGGGCGTGCTGCGCGGCGAACGGGTGGGACTGCACGACGACTTCTTCGAACTGGGCGGCAACTCGCTCGGTGTGACGCAGGTGGCGTCCGCTCTGAGCGAGTACCTGCGCGTCGACCTGCCGCTGCGCGACGTCTTCGAGGCCGCGACCGTGGCGGGCCAGGCGGAAGTCGCCGAGCGCACCGCCCAGGACCTGGGGACGGACGTGAACGCCATCGCGGAGATCTACCTCCGGGTGATCTCGCTGGACCAGGAACGCACCAGGGAACTTCTGAACGACCTCGAGGAGGCCAGGTGATGGCGGCCGGGATCGTCGGCCGCACCCTGGCCCACGGAGTGGAACTGCTCGCCGAGCACGACCAGGAGCTCTACGGGCTGCTCGAACGTGAGCAGCTCCGCCAGCACGAGACGCTGGCCATGGTCGCCGCGGCCAGCGTCGCCGACCCCTCCGTCCTGGTCTGCGAGGCCAGCGCGGCGGGCAACGTGACCACCGAGGGATACCCCGGCGCTCGCTACCACGCGGGCTGCGACGTGGTCGACGCGGTCGAAAGACTGGCCGTGGACCGGGCGAAGGCGGCCTTCGGCGCCCGGTACGCCAACGTCCAGCCGCACTCGGGATCCACCGCCAACCAGGTGGTCCTCTGCAGTCTGCTCGACCCGGGCGACACCGTCCTCGGCATGGGCCTCAAGGCGGGCGGGCACCTCACGCACGGCGCCGCCGCGTCGATGAGCGGCCGGTTCTTCACACCGGTGCGGTACGGCCTCGACGGGGACGGACTCATCGACTACGACGCGATGGCCGAACTGGCGCGACGGCACCGGCCCCGGCTCATCTTCTGCGGCGCCAGCGCCTACCCCCGGGCCATCGACTTCGGGCGGTTCCGTGAGGTCGCGGACGAAGTCGGTGCCTACCTGGTGGCGGACATCTCGCACATCGCGGGCCTCGTCGCCACCGGCCAGCACCCCAGCCCCGTCGATGTCGCTCATGTGACCACGACCAGCACCTACAAGCAGCTGTACGGGCCCCGCGGCGGACTGATCCTGCTCGGCCGCGACGCGGAGACCCCCACCGCCTCGGGCAAGCCGCTCGCGGCCGCGATCCAGGACGCCGTCTTCCCCTATCTGCAGGGCACCCCCCGGCTGAACACGGTGGCCGCCAAGGCGCGTGCCCTGGCCCGGGTGGCCGAGCCCGGCTTCCGTGCGCTCACCCAGCGGATCGTCCTCAACGCCAGTGCCCTGGCCAAGGAGCTGGACCGCCTCGGGCACCGCGTGCTGACCGGTGGCACGGACACCCACATGGTCCTGACCGACGTGGGCCGGCGCGGACTGACCGGGAAGATCGCCGAGGGTTCGCTGGAGGAGTGCCGGATCGTCGTCAACAAGAACAGCATCCCCGGCGACCGGCACGGACCACGGATCACCAGCGGCGTGCGCCTCGGGACCAACGTGCTCGCGCTGCGCGGCATGGGGGTGACGGAAATGACCGAGTGCGCAGAACTGTTCGACACCGTGCTCGATGCCGTACGTCCCTCGGGCGACCGTACCTACGTCCTGGACGAGGAGGTACGGGGCCGGGTCGCGGGCCGGGTCACGGAACTGTGCCGGCGCTTCCCGCTGCCGGATCACCCGCTGCCAGGGCGATGACAGGACGCGGCCGCCCGTCCTCGCCGAAGAGGCCGGCCCGGCGCGCCCGCGGGCGGAGCGCTGAAGGTGCCTCCGGCGGCCCTGACCTGGGTGGACGTGCCCGCAACGGTGTCCCTGTCAGGAACACCCCCGACTGCAACTCCTGCCCCCGGTGGCGAAGCTGGAACCCGGTGTCCTGCGGCGCCGGACGGGCTGTGAAGGGAACACGTGGATGGCACGGCTGACATGGCTGCGCGACTGGTCGCACGGCGAGCAGGTCACCCTGCGGGTGCTCTGCCTTCCCGGCGCGGGCACCGCGGCGCACACCTACCGGCGCTGGTCTCAGCTGTTGCCGGCCGACATCGGGGTGGTGGCCGTAGAACTGCCCGGGCACGGCAGCAGGCTGAGCGAGCCGCCCGTACTGACCGTGCGGGAGATCCTGGAACCGCTCGCCGAGGAGGTGGCGGCGCTCGCGGACCGGCCGCTGGTGATCTTCGGTCACAGCATGGGCGCGGCTGTGGGCGCCGAACTCGCCCGGCTGCTCCGCCGCGAACGGGGCATCACGCCCGCGCTGCTGATCGCCGCGGCCCGCGAGGCCCCGCGTCCCGCCCGGGACCGGGACTACACGAAGTGGCTCAGCGAGGACGGAGCCCGCGCCTTCCTCCGCGAGATGGGCGGCACCCCGCCGGAACTGCTCGGCAACGAGGACTACGTGGCGCTGATGCTTCCCCCGCTGCGCGCGGACCTGGCGGTCCTGGCGGGGCCCTGGCCCGAGGACGACCGGCCCCTGGACTGCCCCGTGCGGGTCTACCTCGGGGACTCGGACACCGGTGTCCGGCCGGAAGAGGCTGCCGGCTGGCGGGCGGAGAGCAACGGCGACTTCGCGGTCCACACGTTCGACTCCGGCCACTTCTTCGTCCACGACCGGACGGCCGAGGTGCTGGCACGGCTGTGCGCCGATGTGACCGACACCATCGGGTCCCCGGGACCTCGGGGCGGGCCCGCGCAGCGGGTGCCCTGACCGACCGCGTACGGGGTCTTCGCCGCCGTACGGCCAACTCCACCGACCCGTCCCCGCAGACAGAGTGAGGCGTCCATGCGACCGGCAACGCTGACAGCTGAACAGAGGGAACTGCTCAGTCGGCTGACGGAGCACGAGGCTCCGGCCAGTGCGCGCACCCGCATCCCCCGCTACGACGGGGACCGCACGAGCATGCCCCTGTCCTCCGTGCAACAGCGCATCTGGTTCTTCTACCGGCTGCAGCCCGAAGCCACCGTCTACAACGTCGCGGGCGCGGCCAGGCTCCGCGGCCGGCTCGACGCGGACCTGCTCCGCCGCTGCCTGGGCGAGATCGTCGAACGCCACGAGATCCTGCGCACCACGTACGGGCAGACCGGCGGCATCCCGATGCAGACGGTCCACCCGTTCACCGGTGTGGAGCTCCCCACCGTCGACCTGACCGGCCTGCCCGAAGCGGAGCGGGAGGCAGCGGCCCGGCGTCGCTGCCAGGAGGAGACCGACCGCCCCTTCGTCCTCGAACGCGACCCGATGCTGCGCCCGATGCTCCTGCGGCTGGCCGACGACGAACACCTGCTCCTCATCTGCCAGCACCACATAGCCACCGACGGCTGGTCGCTCAACGTCCTCATCCGGGAGCTGGGCGAGCGCTACTCCGCGCATGTGCGCGGTGTGCCCGTCGACCTTCCCGAACTGCCCGTCCAGTACGGCGATTTCGCGGCCTGGCAGCGCGGCTGGCTGGACGACGCGGCGGTTCGGCGGCAGCTCGACTACTGGCGGGAGCGCCTCGACGAGACCCGCCTGGTGGACGTCGCCACCGGCCTGCCCCGGCCCACCGAGCTCAGCTGGTCCGGCGGCACCCTGGAGTACCGGATCGACCCGGAGACCGTGCGCCGCATCACCGAGGTGGCCGAGGCCGAACGGGCCACGCCCTACATGGCGTTGGTCGCGGCCCAGTCCCTGGTGCTCTCCCGCTGGAGCGGCCAGGACGACATCCTGATCGGCTGCCCCGTGGCCGGGCGCCGCCACGCCGAGCTGGAACACCTCGCCGGCTGCTTCATCAACGAGGTGGTCCTGCGCATGGACACCTCGGGCACCCCGACCTACCGGGAACTGCTCAGGCAGTCCAGGGACGCCTGCCTGAGCGCCTACGACCACCAGGACGTGTCCTTCGAGCGGATCATCGAAGCGGTCACGCCCGAGCGCGACGCCCTCGCGCGGATGCCCCTGGTGCGGCATCAGCTCGGCTTCCACAACGAACCGCACTGGAGCGCTCAGCTGCCGGGTCTCACCTTCACCATCGAGCCGCTGAGCACCAACACGGCGCGCTTCGACCTGGAGGTGGACCTGGCGCCCGCCGATGACGGCGCCATCACCGGCACCGTCTACTTCTCCACCGACGCGTTCACCGAGGACGTCGTGGTGCGCATGCTGGACTCCCTGCGCACCGTCCTCGAAGAAGCAGGCCGGCAGCCGGACGTACCCGCCAGGGAACTGCCGGTGGTGGGCGCGGCCGAGCTGGCCCGGATCGGCTCCGGCGACCCCGCACCCCGCCGGGAACAGGACGGGCCGGCCACGGTCCCCGAACTCTTCGAGGAGCAGGCCGGGCTGCGGCCCGACGAGATCGCCGTCCGGGCGGGCGACAGCAGCCTGACCTTCCGCCAGCTCGACGAGCGGTCCAACCGCCTCTCCTGGCTGCTGCGGGTCCGGGAGGTGCTCCCGGACCAGCCGGTCGCGGTCTGTCTGCCGCCGTCCCCGGACCTCCTCGTCGCCCTGCTGGCCGTACTCAAGGCAGGCGCCCTGGCGGTGCCGCTGCATCCCGGCTACCCCGTCGGGGACCTCAACGACGTCCTGCTCGACTGCTCCACCGGCCTTGTGCTCGTCGAGGGCGACGGTCCCGAAGGTCTCGACCCGATGGTCAGCCGCCTCGACGCCACCGGCGAACTCGGCGCGTGGCCGGCCGACCGCCCAGCGGTCACGCGGACGCCGGCGGACCGGGCCTTCGTCAACTACCCGCATACGTCGAGCGGAACGCCCCGCGGCCTGGCCAACACCCACGCGGGGGTGACCCACCGCCTGCGCTGGGCGGCCTCGGCCTACGGGGAGGACGGCACGGACCGCCCCCACTGCCTGGTCACCGGAGCCGGTTTCGACCTCTCGCCCTGGGAACTGCTGTGGGCCCCGGCCGCCGGCGGCAGCCTGACCCTCGACGGCCGGGAGGAACCGGGGAACGGGGACCGGGCAGGGACGCCCGGCGACGCCGCGGTGAACACCCTGAGCTGCACCCCGTCCGAGCTGGCCGCGCTGCTCGACACCGGCCTGCCCGGAAACTCCCTGCGCCAAGTCGTCTGCCATGACGAGCGGCCCTGGCCGCAACTGGTCCGCCGGCTGCGGGCACTCGCGCCCGGCTGTCGCATCCATCTGCAGTACGGTCCCGCGCATGCGGCGCTCGACGTCGTGGCCCAGCCCCTCCTGGCCGAGCACCGCACCGGCACCCTGTCCCAGGTCGGCACGGAGGAACCCGGCGCCGTACTGCGGGTCCTGGACGCCTGCGGACTTCCGGTACCGCTCGGCGTACCGGGTGAACTGTGCCTGGGCGGGGTGCCGTTGCCCGACGGGATCCTCGGCCGCCCGAACGAGGACCGGACCCTCTTCGCCGACGATCCGCTCCGGCCGGGGACGCGCCTCTTCCACACCGGCCTGCGGGCCCGCAGGCTCCCGGACGGCACCCTCGATCCGCTCGGGGAGGACATCCGCGTCCACACCCACCAGGTCGAGCCGAGTGAGGTCGAGGCGATCCTGCACACGGCCCCGGAGATCGAGCGCGCGCTGATCACGGCCCGGCCCGGCGGGGGCGAGGAGACCGGTCTGACCGCCCATCTGACGCTGCTCCCGCAGGAGGGAGGCGACGGTGACGACCCCGGCCGGGCCCGGTTCGAGGAGATCTACTCCACCCGGGCCGCGGAGGACGACCCGACCCTGAACCCGGCCGGCTGGAACAGCCCGCAGACCGGCGAGTATCTGACGGCCGCGGAGATGAAGGAGTGGGCCGACACCACCTTCCGCCGAATCCTCGCGCTGCGGCCAAGCGATGTCCTGGAAATCGGCTGCAAGACCGGAGCGCTGCTGTTCCGGCTGGCGCCGCGCTGCTCCGGATACACGGCCACGGACCTGTCGGCACACGCCTTGCAGCACATCCGCGACCACGGGGACTGGCTGGCCGACAAGGCGGACGAGGTACAGCTCCTTGAGCGGGCCGCGGACGACTTCGGGGCATTGGCCGAGGGCGGCTTCGACACCGTCGTCCTGAACTCGCTGGTCCAGTACTTCCCCGACGCCGCCTATCTGGAGCGGGTCCTGGCCGGTGCGCTGCGGGCGCTGCGGCCCGGTGGCCACGTCTATCTCGGGGCCGTACGGAGCCTGCCGCTGCTCGGACCACTGCACCTGCCCGCACAGCTGGAACTCCATGAAGCCGCGGACCCCGCCGACCGGCTGCGCGCGGCGGTGTCGGCCCGGGTCGCGCAGGAGGAGGAACTCTGCCTGGACCCCCGCTACTTCGCCGAGCTGGCCAGCCGGCTGCCGGGCATCTCCGAGGTGTTCCTGCTGCCCAGGCTGAGCCGCCACCGCAATGAACTCGGCGCCTACCGCTACGACGCCGTCCTGCGGGCCGGTACGCCCGCCGATCCCGGGACCCCGGACCTCACCCTGGACTGGCAGGCCGACGCACTGACCGCCGACGCGCTCACCGGGCTCCTGCGCGAGCAGGCCCCTCAGCGGCTGCTGCTCGGTGCCGTGCCGGACAGCAGGGTGCACACACGGCTGCGTGCCTGTGCGGAGCTCCTGGAGGGCCGCACCGCAACGGTCGCCGACACCACCGCGGCCCTCGCCCCCCGAAGCCCGGGTCCCGGCTCCCCGGTCGACCCCCACGCCCTGACCACGCTCGCCGAAAGGGAGGGCTACGCCGCCATCGTGCAGTACGGCAAGGACCCCGCCGACGGCACGGTGTCGGTCCTGCTCACCCGGAGCACCGAAGCGGGCAGCGGCGAAGCGGGCGCCGGCACGGAGCTGCCGGCCGGGTTCGGACACAGGCCGAAGGACGAGGGAGCCGGCACCGGGCCGCAGTGGTACAACGACCCGTCGACGGTCGCCCGGGGCCGTGCGGCCGTCGCGCGGGCCCGCCGCCACCTGCAGCAGCGGCTGCCCGTCCACGCCGTGCCGCCGGACCTCCTGGTGATTCCCGGCTTCCCGCTGGGCAGGTCCGGAGCCGTCGACGCCACGGCGCTGCCCGACCCGGATCCGACAGCCGCCGCCGACGCGCACAAGGCCCCGAGCACGGAGACGGAGTCCAAGCTCGCCGTCATCTGGTCGGCGGCGCTCGGGGTCGACCGGGTCAGCGTGCACGCCGACTTCTTCGCACTCGGCGGCCACTCCCTGATGGGCTCGGAGATCATGGAGCGGGTCCGCCACGAGTACCAGGTCGACGTGCCCCTCGGGCTGCTCTTCGGATCACCGACGATCGCCGCCGTCGCGTCCTACGTCGACGAACAGCTGGCCAAGCCCCGTGAGGCCGTCGCCCCCATCCAGCGCGTCGACCGCTCCTCGCTCCGGCGGCGCCGCGCCAGGATCCCGGTCGGCACCGCCCCTTCCAAGGAGACCCCGTGACCCCCATGACGGAATCGCAGCAGCGCGCCACGCCGGGCCCGCCGGATGGTGGAACCGCTCTCGGACTCGCCGCCGCCGCGGCTGTCGCCGTGGCGGTCCTGCACCGGTGCACGCTTCAGGAGACCGTGCGGTGTTCGTACCGGGACGGTGCGGGTGAAGGCGTGCTCGAACTCGACGTCTCCGCCGATCCGACCCTGGCCGAACTGCTCTCGGAGATCCGCACGGCCCTGTCCGCCCCCGACCGGGAAGCGGTCGAGGACGCCGACCCCGGAGCCACGGTGGATCTGCGGCTCATCCGGGACACCGGGCTGCCGGAGCAGCCCGTCGGATTCGGTGAAGCCGTCCGCTTCGGCGGCTGGTGGGTGTCGGTGGCCCTGGCCGGCGCGGCCGCGCCGGTGGTGGATCTCGCCCGGCTCCTCGCCACGGCTGCCGGGGCGCTGGGCGCCGGTGAGGCCTCCCCGCTGTCGGCCCTCCCGCTGGCCGGCGACGACGGCGACCTGGTGGGTGTCCTGGCGGGTTCGGGTCACGCCGCGGTGCCGGCCCGGCCCCTGCACGTACTCGTCCGGGACCAGGCGGAGCGGACTCCGGACGCCGTGGCCGTGAGCTGCGCGGGACAGGATCTGACGTACCGCGAGTTCGTGTGCCGCGCCGACCGCCTCGCGCACCGGCTCATGGCGCAGGGCGCGGGCCCGGGACACGTGGTCGGCGTGCTTGCCGAGCGGTCGCCTGAGCTGGTCGTGGCCCTGCTCGCGATCCTCAAGACCGGTTCCGCGTACGCCGCGTTCGAACCGGACCTTCCCGCCCAGCGGCTGCACCGGCTCCTCGACGACGCCGGCGTCCGCCTCCTCGTGGTCCAGGACAGGTTCGGCGCGAGCGCGCCGGCCGGCATGTGCGTGCTGCCGGTCGCGGAGGACACCACCACCGAGGCACCGGTGCCCGTCTCGGCCGAGGTCGCGCCCTCCGCGGTGGCGTACGTCAGCTTCACCTCCGGCTCCACCGGCGTGCCCAAGGGCGTACGGGTGCCGCACACCGCGGTCTCCCGGCTGGTCGTCGAGCCCGACTGGGCCAAGTTCGGGCCGGACGACGTGTTCCTGCAGCTCGCCCCGGTCGCCTTCGACGCCTCGACCTTCGAAATCTGGACGCCCCTGGTCAACGGCGGGCGGCTGGCCGTTCACCCGCCGGGCCCGCTGTCCACGGAACAACTCGCCACCACCTTGGCGGAGGAGCGCGTCACGGTCGCCTGGATGACAGCGGGCCTGTTCCATCAGATGGCCGGCCGGCACCTGGACGCCTTCGCAGGCCTCCGGCACGTCGTGGCCGGCGGGGACGTCGTGTCGGCGACCCAGGTGCGCCGGCTGCTGGAGGCCCATCCGGGGCTGGTGTTCACCAACGGATACGGCCCCACCGAGAACACCACCTTCACCGCCTGCTGGACCTCCACGGAGGCACCGGCCGGCCGCACGGTCCCGCTCGGACGGCCCGTCAGCGGTACCCGGGTCCTGGTCCTCGACCCCGAGCTGCGTCCGGTCCCGGTGGGTGTGCCGGGTGAGCTCTGCGCGGGCGGCGAGGGGCTCGCCCACGGGTACGCCGGGCGGCCGGGCGCGACCGCCGAACGCTTCGTCCCCGATCCGTTCGCCCCCGGCCCCGGCGGCGGGCGGCTGTACCGCACCGGCGACCTCGTACGGCGCCTTCCCGACGGGAACCTGGAGTTCCTGGGGCGCGCCGACCGGCAGCTCAAGGTCCAGGGATACCGCGTGGAGCCGGGCGAGATCGAGGCGGTGCTCGCCAGGCACGAGGACGTACGGCAGACCGTCGTGGTGGCACAGGACGACGGCGCCGGAAGCAAACGCCTGCTCGCCTACATCACCGCCGAACGGCCCGAGGACGACAGCCCGGCCGCACTCGGGCTGCGCCTGCGCGAATGGCTCCGTGGCGAGCTGCCCGGCTACATGGTCCCGTGGGCGATCCTGCCCCTCCCCGCACTGCCGCTGAACCGCAACGGCAAGGTGGACCGCGCCGCCCTGCCCACCGCCCGCAGGACGGCCCGCGCGCTGCCCACCGAGTATCTGGCCCCCACCAACCCCACCGAGGACGCCGTGGCGCAGGAGTGGGCGGACCTCCTGGGCGTCGAACCGGTCGGCCTGGACGACGACTTCTTCGAGCTGGGCGGCCACTCACTCATCGCGGCCGACCTGCTCGGCCGGCTCGGTGACCGCTTCGGCGTGGAACTGTCCGCGCGCACGCTCTATCTGCACCCGACCGTTGCCGAACTGGCAGCGGAGATCGACGGCCGCCTGACCGCCTGACGCGTAGTTGAGAGAGAGGCCACACCGTATGAAGCTCAGCCAGCCGGCTCCGCCCGAGTCCATCGACCTGGACGCCGTCGATCTGACCGATTCCGTCCTCTACGGGGAAGGCGACCCGCACTCCGTCTGGAATGCCATGCGCCACCGTGACCCCGTGCGGTGGCAACAGGTCGACGACACCCTGGGATTCTGGTCCGTGACCAAGTTCGAGGACGCCGATCTGGTCCTGCGCGACCACACCAGCTTCACCTCGCAGCGCGGCACGATGCTCTTCCTGCTGGGCAAGGAGGACCCCGCGCGTGGCCGCCAGATGGCGGCCACCGATCCGCCGCGCCACACCCGGATGCGGGTGCCCATGCAGCGGGCCCTCACCAACAAGCAGGTGGAGAAGTACCAGGGCGCTGTCACCGGCGAGGTGCAGCGGCTGCTCGCCCCGGCGTTCACCGGTGAGCCGTTCGACTTCGCCGAGGCCATGATGCGGCTGCCCATGGCCACGGCGGGCACCATGATGGCCCTGCCGCGCGAGGACTGGTCCAGGCTGACCGAGCTGACGACCATGTCGGTCGCGCCGGACGACCCCGAGTTCGCCGGGACGGGCGGGTCCAACTCCACGCTCCAGGCCGCCCACCGGGAGCTCTTCGCCTACTTCCACGACATTCTGCGCGAGCGCCGGGACAACCTGGGCGACGACCTCATCAGCCTGCTCCTCGGCATGGAGATCGACGGCCGCGCCCTGGAGACCGGAGCGATCCTCTCCAACTGCTACAGCCTGATCCTCGGCGCCAACGTCACCACTCCCTTCGTCCCGACGGGAGCGCTGGCGGCGGTCATCGGCACGCCGGTCTGGGACGACTGGCGGTCGAGCCCCAAGCTGCTCAACACCGGTGTGGACGAGGCGCTGCGCTGGGCCTCTCCGGCCAACCACTTCATGCGGTACGCGCTGCACGACATCGAGATCCGCGGAAAGAAGATCCGCGCGGGGGACGCGGTGGTGGTCTGGCTCGGATCGGCCAACCGGGACGCCGACATCTTCGACCGGCCCTTCGAGTTCGACATCCACCGCAAGCCCAACCGCCACATGGCCTTCGGCAGCGGGGCCCACTACTGCGTCGGTCACACCGTCGCCCGGATGAGTCTGAAGGTGCTGTTCACCGAGCTCTTCACCAACTTCGAGGCGTTCGAGTTCGCCGGCGAGCCCCAGCATCTGCACTCCAACTTCGTGGCCGGCATCAAACACATGCCGCTGGTCGCCACGGTCCGTGCCGGGGCCGAGCCGGCCTATGCGGGGGTGGCCGAATGAGCGCCTCACCCTGGTTCCTGCGTGAGCCGTCGCAGGAGAGCGCCGCACGGCTGTTCTGCCTGCCCTACTCGGGCTGCGGCGCCAGCATGTACCGCAAGTGGCCACGGTTCCTGGGCGACGTGGAGATCGTTCCGGTGCAGCCGCCGGGCCGTGAGAACCGCTTCCGCGAGGAGCCGTACAAGTCGTACGAGGCGCTCGCCGACGACCTGGTCGAGGTGCTGCTCCCTTACCTCGACCGGCCGTTCGGCCTCTTCGGGCACTGCGGGTCCGCGCTGCCCGGCTACGAGACCGCCGTCCGGCTGCAGGAACGCGGATATCCCGCGCCGGCCCGGCTCTTCGTCTCCTCCCAGATCGCTCCGCACGACGGACCCCATGGCCGCTTCCTGGAGATGACGGACGCCGAACTGGCCGACGAGGTGCACACCCTGATCGTGGAGCTCGGCGGGAAGCCGCGTCCGGACCTGGTTGAGCTGAGTCTTGAGATCCTCCGCGCCGACGTGGAGACGAACAAGCGCTACCACCCGGCCGAACCCGTCCGGCTTCCCTGCCCCATCACCGCGCTCGGCTGGGACCAGGACGCCGAGGTCGACCACCGCCTCATGGGGTCCTGGACCGACTGCGGCGAGACCACGTTCCGGGTCCTGGAGGGGCCGCACTACCGCTTCATGGAAGCGCCGACCGAACTCATGGACACCCTGCTCGCCGGCCTCACCCCCTGAAGCGGGGCGATATCCGGCAACGTCCGTGAACGAGAAGGCCGAGGGGTGGCCCGCCCGTGGCGCCGCCCCTCGGCCCGGCCTGCCGTTTTCCGTCGGGCCGCCGCGGTGCTCCGAAGTCAATTCACCACTGCCCGGCGGCCGGTAACGAGTTCCGGCCCGGTGCCGGGCGCCAAGGAACCGACGACCGCCGCCACGTCGCCGTTTATGAACGGAATGCGCGCGTTCAGGCGCACGCGGTATGCGAACATCACCTGATGACACGTACTGATATGCCGTCCTCCTGGGACGAGCGCACCATGCTGGCGACCTTTCTCGACTACGCGCGCGCCACGGCGGTCGCCAAGTGCACGGGCGTGGAGGACGCCGGGCAGGCCCCTCTTCCGAAATCGCCGCTCATGACCCTGGGCGGTCTCCTCAGCCACCTGAGGTGGGTCGAGTACTGGTGGGTCCAAGTCATCTTCCTCGGGGAGGAGGACCACGGACCCTGGACGGAGGAGGACCCCGACCGGGAAATGCGTATCGGCGCGGAGATTCCCCTCGCCACCTTGCTGGAGGAATACGAGGAGCAGAGCGCGCGCTACCGCGAATTGATCGCGGCGACCGATCTGACGGCCACGGCCAAGCGCCCGGTGAGGGACGACGTCCACGTAACTCTTGGGTGGATCGTGATGCATCTGATCGAGGAGACATCACGGCACAACGGGCATATCGACATTCTGCGTGAACTCGCCGACGGGACCGTCGGCGATTGACGGCCTCGGGCGATTGTGATCCGGGTGCCGCTTCACGACGGCAGGCGGTTCCACGAGGGCTGCCCGCGGGCCACGCGTCCGTTCCCGCACCCCTGTGGGCCGCGCGACGGGACGGGCATTAGGTTGACCGGGAGAAGTCTCGGCAGCCGGACTCGCGATGGGGGCGAGCATGACCATGCTAAAGGGAACCAATGTTCCAGTGGCGGCTCAGGCCGTGCGCGTCGAACTGGGGTGGCGCGCCGCCCCCGGGACTCCGGACGTGGACGCCTCGGCGCTCCTTCTCCTCGGGTCCGGAAAAGTGCGCAGCGACGCGGACTTCGTCTTCTACAACC
>NZ_JAELVH010000124.1 GCF_019399235.1 Streptomyces poriferorum
GGGCGCCAGCGCACCCAACACCGGAGGCCCCCAGCTCCAGCGCACCGCCGTGGCCGCCGTGGTCATCGGGGGCACGCTGCTGGCCGGCGGCCACGGCGGTGAGCTGGAGCTGGAGGCCTCCGGTGTTGGGTGCGCTGGCGCCCAGGCGCGAGAGAAGCATCAGGCCGGCCAGTCCGGACAGCCCGCCGGCCAGTGCGTAGAGGGCGAGCTTGCGGGCGGGCACGTTGATGCCGCTCAGCCGGGCGACGTGTTCGTTGCCGCCCATCGCGAAGGCGTCGCGGCCGAAGGTGGTGAACCGCATCGCCAGGCCGACGGCCACCAGAACCACGACGGCCACGATCAGCAGCCAGGGGATGCCCAGGAGCTTGGAGTTGCCGAGCGCGGACATCCTGTCGCCGATGGAGATGCTCATGCCGTTCAGGACGAGCAGGGCGACACCGTCGAGGAGCATGGCCGTCGCCAGGGTGGCGACGAACGGCGCCACCCTGGTGAAGGTCACGACCATGCCGTTCACCAGGCCGATCAGGGTGGCCAGCAGCAGGGTGGCGATCACGGTGACGGTCGTGGACTGTCCATGGGAGAGCAGTTGCGCGGCCACCGCGGTGGTCACGGCGGCGTTGCTGCCCATGGAGAAGTCCATGCCGCCCGCCGTCATCAGCAGGGTGAGACCGCCCGCGATGACGGCGGTCACGCTGATCTGGCGGAGGATGTTGAGGAGGTTCTGCGAGGTGGTGAAGGAGTCGGCCCGCAGAGCGGTGAAGACGATCATCAGGATCAGCACGGCGATCAGTCCGCCGTGGGGTATCCGGCCCAGCGAGCTGAGCGACGGGCGGGGCCGGGCGGTGGCCGGCGCGGTCGCCCGGTCAGGGGCGACGGAGGGGGATTTCAGGCTCACTGCGGCGCTCCTCCGAGGGCGGTGGCGACGAGTTCGTCGCGGGTGATGGCGGTGGTGTCGTACTCCGCGACGGTGCGCCCCGCCCGGACCACGAGGATCCGGTCGGCCAGGCGCATCGCCTCCTCCGCGGACGAGGAGGCGAGCAGAACCGCTACTCCCCGCGCGGCGAGGGCGTCGATGAGGGTGTGGATGTCCGCCACGGCGGCGACGTCCACACCGTTGGTCGGGTCTTCGAGGAAGCAGGCCGTGGGGGCCGTCTCCAGCCACTTGGCCAGCAGGACCTTCTGCTGGTTGCCGCCGGACAGGCTGCCGACCGGCGGGTCACCGCCGAGCGTCACGACGCCGTAGTCCTTGCGGCGGGCCGCGGAGCGCCGGGCCAGCTCTCCCCGTCGGTGCAGCCTCCTTCGGTGGAACCGGTCGTCGGCCAGCATGAGGTTCTCGTCCACGGACAGTCCCGGGACGAGTCCCAGGGCCCGGCGGTCCCCGGTGACGCATCGCAGCCCGCTCCCGAGAGAGGCCGGCACCCGCCCCATCGGAACTGGCGTGGCGTCCACGTGCAGCTCCCCGCTCAGCGGACGCCGCCGTCCGGAGAGCAGGTCGAACAGGTACGACTGGGCGTCCCCGGCGGGACCGAGCACGGCGACGACCTCGCCCTTGCGGACCTGAGCGGTGAAGTCGCGGATGGACCGTCCGTGCGTGAGACCACGGATCGCCAGTCCGATCTCGTCGGCGGGTGCGGGCCGCTCCGGCCGGTGCGACACCACGTCCCGGCCGGCCATCGCGCGTACGAGCTCCCCCGCGTCGAACCCCTCGGCCGGTGCGCTGCGCACCACACGTCCGTCGCGCAGCACCGTCACCCGGTCCGCGAGGCCCAGTACCTCGTCGATGTAGTGCGAGATGTAGACGACGGCGACGCCTTCGTCGCGCAGTCTGCGGACCAGAGTCCTGATCCGGCCGGCGGCCTCCGCGCCGAGGCATGCGGTCGGCTCGTCGAGGATGAGCACGCGTCCGCCGCGCCGGACCTCCCGGGCGACCTCGACCATCGTCTGCTCTGCGACGGTGAGTTCGCCCGCGGTACGCCGTACGTCGATCTCGATTCCCAGACCCGCGAGAGCCTCCCGGGCCCGGGAGAGCATCTGGGGCCGGCTCACGAAGCCGCCGCGTCGGGGCAGGTCGCCGAGCATGATGTTCTCGGCCACGCTCAGGCCCATGACCAGCTCGCGGCGCTGTGGAACGAAGGCGATGCCGAGGTGGCGGGCCTTGCGCACCGTGAGACCGGAGCGGTCGTGCCCGTCGACGCCGATGCTGCCGCCGTCCGCCTGGTGCACTCCGGAGAGGACCTGGACGAGTGTCGACTTGCCGGCACCGTTCATGCCCATGAGGGCGTGGATCTCCCCCGGATACAGGTCCAGGTCGACGTCCTTGAGCGCCGCGACCCCGCCGAAGCCCTTGGTGACCCCGCGGACCCGGACCAGGGGTGCGGAGCGGTCGGCGCCGTGCCCGGTGCCCGTTTCGGTCCGCCCGGTCACGGCCGGTGCCCGTCTCCGTCGCGGGCGACCCGCTCGAAGCCGCGGATGTCCGGGAAGGGGGGCTCGCGGTCGGCCTGGAGGTCTACCTGGAAGGCGTTGAGACACATGCCGAGCATGGTGAAGTTGCCGAGCGCCCCGATGGTGTCGACCAGTCCCTGCGAACCGAAGTGCTCGTGGGCCCGGGCGAAGGTCTCGTCGGACACGAAGTGGTCCTGGAGGATCTCCCGGCAGAACTCGTAGAACGCCTGGTCCGGCTCGTTCCCGAAGACCGGCCGGCGCTGTTCGGCGATCGCCCGGACCGCCTCCTCGGGCACCCCGGCCTCTATCGCGGTGCGCACGTGCGCGTTCCAGGAGTACTGGGCGTCCCAGTTGCGGGCGGCGAGCAGCAGGGTGAGTTCGCGCAGATGCTCGGGAAGGCTGCAGTCGAAACGGGCGAAGGCGCCGAGTGACTCGGCGCGCTCGCACATCTGCGGGCTGTGCAGCCAGACCCGGAACGGCCCCCGTACCGCACCGCGGCGGGCCGTGATGCGCTCGGCCAGCTCCTTCTGGGGCGGAGTCATTTCGTGTTCGGTGAGTACGGGGAGCCTCATGTCGGCGATCCGCCTTTGCCTCGGGCACGGTCCGGTTCCGCCGTGCAATGGTGGCCGACCGTACCCCCGTATCCGGCAACCACATCCCTCCTGACGTGCAAGGTAAAACTGCATGCCGGAGGGCATCACATCCCGGTTCCTGGCCCTAGCCTCGTTCGGCGCAGCCCTGCCGAAAGGAACCTCTCCCATGTCCACCGTCATCAAGGTCGCCGATGTCCCCCTGCTCGACCGTGGCGGCGCCGTCGTCACCACGCCCCTGATCACCACGGTCTCCGCCCGTGGTGAGAACCGGATCACCAGCGGGATCAGCGTCTACCCGGTCGGCTCCGGGGCGCCTCTGCACTCGCACAACTGCGATGAGCACGTCACGGTCCTGGACGGTGACGCCGAGGTGGTCATCGACGGCGAGGTGACCCGACTGGAGCGGTACGACACCACGTACGTCCCCGCGCCCGTCCCGCACCTGTTCCGGAACGTCGGTGACACGCCGTTGCGGATTCTGTGGGTCTACAGCTCGGGACATGTGACCCGGACGTTCACCGGTACCGGGGTGACGGTGGAACACCTCTCGCCGCAGGACCAGATGGGCTGAACAGCCCCACGAAAGGCGGTACTCCCCCGTGTCCCTCCCCTCTGACAGACCGAACGAGCCGGTCGGACCCGGCAGACGCCGCAGATGCCGGAGATCCCTCACCGCATCGGCCGTCGGCGCGGCACTCGTGCTGAGCGGATGCGGTGACAGCTCGGACGCGGACGACCACGCCGTCCGGCTCGGTTTCGTCAACGGCGCCCACACCGACTTCCACACCTGTCTCCAGGGCGCCGTCGAGCTCGCCGCCGAGAACGAGGGCGTCAAGCTCTTCACCGCGAACTCGCAGCAGGAGGCGTCGAAGGAACTGGCCAACATCGGGAAGATGACGTCCTGGAAGGTGGACGCGCTGATCGTTCAGCCCGTGGACATCGGTGCCCTGCCGGCCGACATCTCCCGGGCCCGGAGCGCCGACACGCCCGTATTCCTGACCTCGGTGGTGCCGGAGGACACCTCGGACATCCTCGGGGCGGTCGTCGTGGACCTCGAAGAGGCGGGGCGGCTGGACGCCGGGTGGATCGGCAGGGACGCGAACGGGAAGCGGTCCGAGATCGGTGTCGTCGCCGGCGCGCCGGGCGCCGCCTCCGATCTGCTGGTCGCCGGTTTCGCCGCGGCGCTGCCCGGCAACGCCGAGATCGTGGCGAGCCGGCCCGGCATGTTCGACCCGGCGGTGGCACGGGACGCCGCAGCCGCCATGATCCGGGAACACCCGGGACTGGACTATGCCTTCGTCGCCAACGAGGAGATGGCCTTCGCGGTCCGCGAGGCCTTCGACGCGGCCGGGGCGAAGGGGGTCCGGATCGTGACGGTGAACGGCACCGACAAGGGCCTGGCGGCGATCAGGGCCGGGAAGCTGTCCGCCACGGTCACCAACTCCCCTCTGGTGAACGGGACCATGGCCGTCAGGAACGTCCTGGCGCTGCTCGCCGGGAAGGAAGCGGACCGGATCGACTCCGTGCCCCTGGTCCTCGTCACGAAGAACAACCTGGACCAGGCACCGCAGTACTGCCCCTGAGCCACGACGGTCCCGGACAGGGCGCCCCCGCCGCGTACCATCGGGGATCCAGGTCCGATCCGACGCGGACGACATCACCCCGGCCCGCTCGCGGACGGTTACAGGACGCGCCGCCCGGCCCTAGGCTGTGCACGTCAAGACATCCGCTGACCTGGGAGAACTCAGCCCCGGAGCCGATCCGGCAGAGCTTGGAGCCGCCTGTGTTCTATTACGTGCTCAAGTACGTCGTCCTGGGGCCGCTGTTGCGGTTGTTCTTCCGCCCCGTCATCAAGGGGATGGAGCACATTCCGGCGGACGGCGCGGCGATCATCGCCGGCAACCATCTGTCCTTCTCCGACCACTTCCTGATGCCCGCCATCATCAAGCGGCGGATCACCTTCCTCGCCAAGGCCGAATACTTCACCGGCCCCGGTGTGAAGGGCCGGCTGACCGCCGCGTTCTTCCACAGCATCGGTCAGATCCCCGTGGACCGGTCGGGGAAGGACGCGGGGCAGGCGGCGATCCGGGAGGGGCTCGGGGTACTGGGCAGGGGTGAGCTGCTGGGCATCTACCCGGAGGGCACCCGTTCGCACGACGGCCGGCTGTACAAGGGCAAGGTGGGCGTCGCGGTGATGGCCATCCGGGCGCAGGTGCCGGTGGTGCCGTGCGCGATGGTCGGCACCTTCGAGATCCAGCCGCCCGGAAAGGTCGTGCCGCGCATCAAGCAGGTCACCATCCGCTTCGGCGAACCCCTGGACTTCTCCCGCTATGCCGGTCTGGAGAACGAGAAGGCCGCCATCCGGGCGGTCACCGACGAGATCATGTACGCGATCCTCGGTCTGTCGGGTCAGGAGTACGTCGACGAGTACGCGGCCAAGGTGAAGGCCGCCGAACAGGCGGACAGTGCGGAGAAGCCGCCGAAGCGGAAGCGCTGACGGGCGGGATCGCGACGCACGCGGGGACGGGCCGCCGGTGACATACCGGCGGCCCGTCCCGTCATCCGGATGTTCCGGGTGCTACGGCTTCGGCGTGGCGTGCGGGGCGCACGTCACGTCGCGCCGGTCGGTCTTCCCGGTGAGCAGGTAGCTGTCCACCCGCTCGTTGATGCAGGAATTGACCAGCCCGGTGACGCCGTGCGAGCCGGCGCCCTCCTCGGTGATGAGCCGCGAACCCCTGAAGCGCTTGTGCAGTTCGACGGCGCCCTCGTAGGGAGTGGCGGCGTCACGCGTGGACTGCACGATCAGCACCGGCGGCAGTCCCTTGCCGGTGCGGACGTCCAGCGGGGTCTGCTGCTTGGCCCGCCAGGTCGCGCAAGGCAGGTTCATCCAGGCGTTGGCCCAGGTCATGAACGGGTGGTCCTTGTGCAGCCGGGTGTTGTCGCGGTCCCACGTCCGCCAGTCGGTGGGCCACTTGGCGTCCGCGCACTCGACCGCGGTGTACACGGCGTTGCTGTTCTCGGACCGGATGTTGCCCGCCGTGTCCGACAGGTCGGGGGCGGCGGCGTCGATCAGCGCCTGGGTGTCGCCGGCCCGGTAGGCGCTCCAGGTCCGGGCGGTGGGTGCCCAGGCGGAGTCGTAGTACGGGGCGCTCTGGAAGAAGCCGATGAGCTCGGCGGGGCCGAGGACGCCACCGATTGGGCTCTTCTTCGCGGCTGCGCGCAGCTTCAGCCACTCCTGCTCGACCTTCTGCGGCGTCGTGCCGATGTGGAAGGTGGCGTCGTTCGCGGCGACCCAGGCCTTCCAGTCGTCCCAGCGCTTCTGGAAGGCGATGTCCTGGTTGAGGTTCGCCTGGTACCAGATGTTGTCCTTCGCCGGGTTGACGACGCTGTCGACAACCATGCGGCGGACATGGGACGGGAAGAGGGTGCCGTAGACCGCGCCCAGGTAGGTGCCGTAGGAGACGCCCAGGTAGTTGAGCTTCTTCTCACCGAGCGCGGCGCGGATCACGTCCAGGTCGCGTGCGGTGTTGGGGGTGGTCATGTGCGGCAGCATCTCGCCGCTGCGTTCGGCGCAGCCGTCCGCGTACTCGGCGGCGAGCTTGCGCTGGGCACGCTTGTCGGCCTCGGAGTCGGGCACCGGGTCGGCCTTGGGTGCCTTGACGAACTCCTGCGGGTCGATGCACGAGATCGGCGCCGAGTGGCCGACGCCGCGAGGATCGAAGCCGACGAAGTCGTAGGCCTTGGCCGTGTTCAGCCAGAGTGGGCTCTTCGTGGCGATCCGCTTGGGGAACGCCATGCCCGAGCCGCCGGGCCCGCCCGGGTTGTAGATCAGGGCGCCCTGGCGTTCGCTGCTGGTTCCGGTGCTGACGTGCCGGTCGACGGCTATCTTGATCTGCTTGCCGTCGGGCCGCGCGTAGTCGAGCGGGACGGTGACCCATCCGCACTGGATCGGCGCGGCGATGGCCCAGTCGGCCGGGCAGTCCGCCCAGTCGATGCCGGCCCTGGCCGCGCGTGCCGCGGCCAGCTGGACGCCGCGCGCCTCGGAGCCGTTGTGGTGGCGGCCGTCGGCGGTGGCAGCCGGTGCCGCTATCGCGCCCGCTATGAGCGTGCCCGCGATCAGAGCACCGGCTGAGCCGAACGCTGCTGTGCGTCTCAAGTGGAACCTCCCCCATGGTGAAGCGCCTTCGGGTGCGGCGCAGTTCAGTAGGAACCTCCCGCGGATCCTGTCGCCTGTGAGCCACCTGGGAACAGATCGCACACGCACTTCTTTACCGAATCGATAACCGGACACCGGAGTCCTGCCAGCGGTGTTCAGCCATGCGCGGCGGCCGGTGCGCGGCCGCGCGCGGCGGCCGCGAGTTCCTCCGCCGCCCGGTCCAGCACGGCGCGCAACTCCCGCGCGTCGGCGGCGAGTACGGAAACGAGGACGGCGGGTCCTGCCAGCCGGGTGAGCACGGCGGTGGCGCCCAGCAGCCGGGCGTCCGGGCCCCGGTCATCGAAGGCCGGGTCCACGACCAGCAGTTGTCCGGCCGCTCGGTACCCGCCGAGCACGGCCGGGCCGTCCCAGCCGCCGGGTGCGGCGGGCCCGTAAGCCAGTTGCTGGTCGAGGAGCGGTCGTCCGGCGCGGTGGACGGTGAGTCTGCTCAGGAGCGTTCCGGTGGTCTCGCCGTGCCGGCCCAGGATCTGTTCCTCGCGCAGCACCAGTCGTGCGGTGGTGGCTAGTTCGGCCACGGTGGTCATGTGGAGTTCGCTGCCGTGCGCCGAGATCAGCTGCTCGGGGAGCCAGTGCAGCTCGGCGCCCTCCTCAGCCTTCAGCGTGATGGCGTAGTGGGCCGCCGCCGCTTCGGGGCCGGGCCCGGGGAGGGCGACCGTGGCCGCCGCCGAGTCGACGGTGAGCCGGGCGCCCTGCCCGGCCCGCACCTGGACGGCGAGCCGGTCGCCACCGAGCGGGGCGCTCATCGCGCCCACCACGGTCACGCGTGCGACCCCGGGAACGACGGCTCTCGTCCGGCGCAGGGCGAGCGGCCCGTCGCTCTCCAGGACGGGGAGCGTGGTGGCGCCGCGGGCGTCGCGCACGGCGGTGATCCGGGCGGTGGCGCGGACGCTCACGAGGTCCAGGAGGCGAGCTGCCCCCGCACCCAGTCCGCGACGGGGCCGACGCCTTCGCCCGAGGTGAGCGAGGTGAAGGCGACGGGCAGTTCGCCGCGCTGCTGTGCGGCGTCACGGGCCATCCGGCCGAGGTCGGAACCGACGTAGGGTGCCAGATCGGTCTTGTTGATCACCAGCAGGTCGGACGTGGTGACGCCGGGACCGCCCTTGCGGGGGATGTCGTCGCCGCCGGCGACGTCGATGATGAAGATCTGGGCGTCCACGAGCCCTTTGGAGAAGGTGGCCGTGAGGTTGTCACCACCGGATTCCACAAGGATGAGGTCGAGCGGCCCCACGGTGTCCTCCAGGTCCTCGACGGCTTCGAGGTTGGCGGATATGTCGTCGCGGATGGCGGTGTGCGGGCAGGCGCCGGTCTCGACGGCCTGGATCCGCTCGGGCGGCAGCACGGCGTTGCGCAGCAGGAACGCCGCGTCCTCACGCGTGTAGATGTCGTTGGTGACGACGGCCAGGGACAGCTGGTCGCGCAGGGCCCGGCAGAGCGCTGCGACGGTCGCGGTCTTGCCGGATCCGACGGGTCCGCCGAGGCCGATCCGCAGGGCCCGCCTGGTCCCGTCGGGGCGTGCGGCGTCCGCGCCGAGGGCGGCCGGGCCGGAGTGGGCGTGATCGAGGTGCATGGTGCGGCTCCTGTGCTGTTCGGGCGGTGTACGTCTCGGTGCTGCGAGGTCACGAGGCGAAGAGCCGGACGGGGCGTGCGGCGTGGGCCTCGGCGGCGATGTCGAGCAACGGGGCGGAGAAGGCGGGCAGTTCACCGATGGGTCCGCGTGCGGCAGCGGCGGCCAGCTCGGCGACGTGGTCGAGCTCGGGGGCGAGCCGGGCCAGTACGGCGGTGGCGTCGAAGGGGTTGAGGGAGAGCAGCCGGACGACGGCGGTGGCCGGTCCGCCGACCGTCTCGTACGCGGCGCAGTGTGCGGCGTCCTCGGGTGCGAGCCCCGCCGAGCGTGCGGTGAGGCCGAGCACGACCGGCTGGTGGCCGCCGCGCGGCCGGGCCAGCGCGAACGCGTCGAGCTCCTCGCCCGGCCAGGTCGCGCGGGCGGCCCGCATCAGCTGCCGGCCGAGCTTGCGGGCGACCGCCCGCAGCGCCGGTGAGGGCGTACGGGCGTCGGCGGCCTCGTCCAGGGCCAGCGGGTCGTGGCCGTGGGCGGCCGCCGCGGCGAGCGCCGCGGCGGTGAGCCCGGTCGTGTGCAGACGGCCCCGGCAGAATGCGGCGAGGTCGTCGGCATTGCGGATGCGTCCTGCCACAACGGCCGCCTCGGCCCCGCCGGAGTGGGCGTGGCCACCTGCGGGGAAGCGGCCGTCGGACAGGACGAGGAGGGCGGCACGGCTCATCCCTGATCCGTTCTCAGAAGAGGAAATAGCGCTGGGCCATGGGGAGTTCGGTCGCGGGGGCGGGTTCGACCGGTTCGCCGTCGATCGTCACGGCGAAGCTGTCCGGGTCGACGTCGACCCGGGGCAGCGCGTCGTTCTCCCGCATGTCCGCCTTGGTCACGCCCCGGGTACTGGTGATCGGCACGAACCGCTTTCCCAGTCCGAGCCGCTCCGGCAGCCCGTCCTCGATCGCCGCTGCCGCGACGAAGTTGAAGGAGTTGCCGGCCGGGGCCCTGCCGACCGCACCGAACATCGGGCGCGGCAGGACGGGTTGCGGGGTGGGGATGGAGGCGTTGGCGTCGCCCATCTGCGCGTACGCGATCTGGCCGCCCTTGATGACGAGCTGCGGTTTGACCCCGAAGAAGGCGGGTTCCCACAGGACCAGATCCGCGAGCTTGCCGGTCTCCACGGAGCCGATCTCCCGGTCGAGGCCCTGCGCCACTGCCGGATTGATGGTGTATTTGGCGACATAGCGACGGACCCGGCGGTTGTCGGCGCGTCCGTCGCCGGGCAGTGCGCCTCGCCGCTTCTTCATCACGTGGGCGGTCTGCCAGGTACGCAGCACGACCTCCCCGATGCGGCCCATGGCCTGGGAGTCGGAGGAGATGATCGAGATGGCGCCGAGGTCGTGCAGGATGTCCTCGGCCGCGATGGTCGAGGGCCGGATCCGCGACTCGGCGAAGGCCAGGTCCTCCGGCACGGCAGCGTTTAGGTGGTGACAGACCATCAGCATGTCGAGGTGTTCCTCGATGGTGTTGACGGTGTGCGGCCGGGTCGGATTGGTCGAGCTGGGCAGGACGTACGGCTCCGAGACGACGCTGATGATGTCGGGAGCGTGCCCGCCGCCCGCACCCTCGGTATGGTACGAGTGGATGGTCCGCCCGGCGATGGCGGCCAGAGTGTCTGCGACGAATCCGGCCTCGTTGAGGGTGTCGGTGTGAATGGCGAGCTGCGCCCCGGTCTCCTCGCAGACACCCAGGCAGGCGTCGATGACCGCGGGCGTCGCACCCCAGTCCTCGTGAATCTTGAACCCGAGTGCGCCTGCCCGCAGTTGGGAGTGCATGGCGGCACGGGACATCGTGTTGCCCTTGCCGAGCAGGCCGATGTTGACGGGGTACGCCTCCAGCGCCTCGAACATCCTGGCCAGGTGCCAGGGACCCGGGGTGATGGTGGTGGCCTTGGTGCCCTCGGCCGGGCCGGTGCCGCCGCCGACCAGGGTGGTGATGCCGCTGGAGAGGGCCTCGTCGACGAGGGTCGGCGAGATGAAGTGCACATGTGCGTCGATGGCGCCGGCGGTGAGGAACTTCCCGTTGCCCGCGATGATTTCGGTTTCGGGGCCGATGACGAGGTCCGGATGGACGCCGTCCATCGTGTCCGGGTTTCCGGCCTTGCCGATTCCGGTGATCCGCCCGTCGCGGATACCGATGTCCGCCTTGACCACGCCCCAGTGGTCGATGACGACGGCGCCGGTGATCACGGTGTCCGGCGCTCCTTCGGCGCGGGTGGTGCGCGCCTGCCCCATGGACTCCCTGATGACCTTGCCGCCGCCGAACACCGCCTCGTCGCCGGCGAGTCCGGGCCCGCCGCAGCGGTCCTCCTCGATCTCCACGAGCAGATCGGTGTCGGCCAGACGGATCCGGTCGCCGGTGGTGGGGCCGAACAGGTCGGCGTACACGGCACGGTGGAGTTCAGGCATCGAGCGGGCCTCCGGTCTCGCCGCGCAGGCCCGGGACGATACGCCGCCCGGCCAACGGGACGAGTTCGATGTCGACAGGGACGCCCGGCTCGAAGCGAACGGCCGTTCCCGCGGCGATGTTCAGCCGCAGTCCGCGCGCGGCCGCACGGTCGAACTCGAGGCCGGGATTGGCCTCGGCGAAGTGGTAGTGCGACCCCACCTGAACCGGCCGGTCGGCCGCGTTGAGGACGGTGAGGCGGCTGACGGGCCGGCCCGCGTTGAGCGGCACGGCATCCTCCGCGTACAGAATCTCTCCCGGAATCATCGGCGGCGGCCCGTCAGACGATCGGTTCATGGACGGTGACGAGCTTGGTGCCGTCCGGGAACGTCGCCTCGACCTGCACATCGTGGATCATCTCGGCTATGCCGTCCATGACGTCGTCGCGGGTGAGCACCTTGCGTCCGGACGCCATGAGTTCGGCGACCGTACGGCCGTCGCGCGCCCCCTCCATCAGATGGGAGGTGATGAGGGCGACGGCCTCGGGGTGATTGAGCCGCAGCCCTCGCGCGCGGCGCTTCTCGGCCACGTCGGCGGCCACATGTATGAGCAGGCGTTCCTGCTCGTGCGGGGTCAGTTGCACGCGTCCACCTCACAGTTGTCCGCCCAGTACCGGCCCTGGGCGCAGCGAGACACTAGCGATCTTCAACAGTCCGTTGAAGATCGAACCGGTGTCGCACGGCGAGGTATTGCACGTTAGAGCCGAAGTTTTTCCGGCGCGTTAACTGGCCCTTTGCAGATCCATGGACATCAGCCCGCGCAGGCCGTTCTCGAGGACCTCGGGTCCCGCGTCGCCGAACATCGCGAGTTGGGCGATGAGACCCTGGGCGGTGGCGATCAGCGTGCGGGCGATGTGCTCGTCCGGCACCCCGGCAGCGAGCATCCCGCTCGCGCGGTACTCACCGACCAGTTCCGCCCAGGAGACCCGCAGACCCTCGTACGCCTCACCGAGCGTGGCCGCCAGCCGCTCGCTGCGCAGCGTCTCGGCCCACACCTGGACGATCAGCCCGGCGTACGCCCTCGGGTCCAGCCCTCCCCTCCGCGTGGCGTCGTCGCCGAACAGGGTGCGCACCACGCGGCCGATCAGCACGTCAGGGGTGGGCGGAGGACTGACCCGGGCGGCGCGCTCGAACGCCTGCCGGACCCCGCCGACCGCCTCGCCGGCGATGGCGGCGATCAGGTCCTCCTTGCCGCCGAAGTAGCGGTAGACCGCACCGGCCGACAGCCCGACCTCCTTGAACACGTCCTGCATCGAGGTGGCGTGGAACCCGTCGCGGGCGAAACACCGCGCCGCCCCGTCGAGGATCTGCCGGCGGCGGGCGTCGAGGTGCTCCTGGGATACACGGGCCATGAGGCCAATCTAAAACGAACGTTCCTTCTTGACAAGAGTGCCACCCGGCACGACAGTGACGTCATCACGTAAAACGAACGATCATTCTCTTTGGATTCGAGGTTCCCGTCATGCCCGCTGCCCCGAACCGCCGTTTGGTGGCGGTCGTTCTCCTGGTCCCCGTCGTGGTGGCGCTCGCCCTCTGGGCCTTCGCCTGGCCCGCCGCCCGCATGGCTCCCCGCGATCTCCCCGTCGGCGTCGCCGGCGCCGCACCGGCCGCCGGCCGGCTGGCGCAGCAGCTCGAACAGCGCGACGGCGCCTTCGAGATCCACCGTTACGACTCCGAGGCCGCCGCCCGCACCGCGATCGAGGACCGCTCCGTATACGGCGCGGTCGTCGTCACCCCGAAGGGCCCCGAGCTGCTGACGGCATCCGCCGCCGGCCCCGTGGTCGCCCAGCTGCTGCGCGAAGCGGTGGCCGCGTCCGGGGCTGCGGGCACCGCGGTGCCGGTCACGGACGTGGTGGCGGCACCGGCCGCCGATCCGCGAGGCAGCGTGCTCGGCGCCAGCATCCTGCCCCTGGCGATCGCGGGCGTGGCCGCCGGTTCGGCAGTGACGCTGCTGCGGCTGCGCGGCGGACGGGCGGTCACGGCGCTGCTCGGCGTGGCCGCCCTGGTGGGGATCGTCGCCGCCGCGCTCACCGACAGCTGGCTCGGAGTCATCACCGGTGACTGGTGGAGCGAGGCGGGGACGCTCGGCCTCACGGTGCTCGCCATCGGCGCGACGGTGGCGGGGCTCGCCGCCCTGGTCGGACCGGCAGGTGTCGGCCTGGGGTCGCTGCTCATGGTGCTCGTGGGCAATCCGTTCTCGGGCGTCACCGGCGCGCCGGAACTGCTCCCCCGGCCGGTCGGGGCGATCGGCCAGTGGCTGCCCCCGGGCGCGGGCGGCTCGCTGCTGCGCTCGGTCGCGTTCTTCGACGGACGGGCGGCCGGCGGCCCGGCACTGATCCTGGCCCTGTGGGCCGCGCTCGGACTCACCGCAGTGATCGTCGGCGGCCGCCGACGGCTCCCGCCGCCGGACGCGCCCGAGGCCACGCCGTCACGACAGCCCGCACTCGCGGGCTGAGAGGTCGGCCGTGGAGGCCGTGCATCCCCCGCCGGCGGGGGATGCACGGCCTTCCTGCGTTCCGTCAGTTGCCCGGCCCCTGCTGACCCCGGTGTTCGGCGGCGATCCCGAAGCGGTGCCGTTCGCCCGGAGCGGACGCGGAGGAGCCGATCGAGGAGACCGAACTGATCACCTGCTCCCGCTCCGCCGCCTCCTCCTTCTCAAGTCGCTCCAGGTCAGCGGCCGATACGAGCGCCACCAGGGGCTTGCCATGCCGCGTCACGACCACGCGCTCGCCGCCGTAGACGACTCGGTTGATCAGTTCGGCGAGGTCGGCTCGGGCTTGCGTCACCGGAATCTCATAGACCATGCTCCCATCATAACCTTCTGTACGTCCTGTACATTTTTTACAGAAGAGGTGCACGGGCGCCTTCCCGGCCCCGCGCGCCCCGGAGGAGAGGCCCCGCCATGCACCGCCCCGCCGCCCGCCACGTACTGCCCGAGTTCACCGAGCGCACGTCCCAGGGGACGCGCACGCTCGACCCGTACTCCAAACTCCTCGCCGAACGGGTCGTGTTCCTCGGCACGCCCGTCGACGACACTGCGGCCACAGATCTGGTCGCCCAGTTCATGTATCTGGAGCACGACGCTCCCGACCGGCCCATCTCGCTCTACATCAACTCCCCCGGCGGCTCGTTCGGTGCCATGACCGCCATCTACGACACGATGGCGTTCCTCGCCTGCGAGGTGGAGACCTTCTGCCTCGGCCAGGCGGGAGCCGGCGCGGCCGTGCTGCTCGCAGCGGGCGCACCGGGCAAACGCCACGCACTGCCGGGTGCCCGCGTGGTGGTACAGCAGCCCGAACTCTCCGAGCCGGTACAGGGGCAGCCGTCCGACCTGGAGATCGAGGCGCGGGAACTGGCCCGGATGCGCGACACGCTGACCGGCATGCTGGCCCGTCACACCGGCCGCCCCGCCGAGCAGATCGCCGCCGACACCGAGCGCGATCTGATCCTCGACGCCGAGGGCGCCAAGGACTACGGGCTGGTCGACCACATCGTGCGACGACGCGGGCCGTCGCTGCCCGTGCACCCCGTGAGGTGAATCCGCGATGCAGCCGCCGGAGTTCACACCCCTGCCCGCCCTGACCCGCGCGGAGGGCGAGTTCATCGACCGCTATCTGCAAGTCCTCGACCAGGTGGGCCGGATCAATCCGGCCCACGGTGGCGACACCTACGGCGCCCTGCGTGCCGCCCAGGCGCTGGTCTCGTACGCGGCCGCGCTGCGGAACGCGCTCACGTTGATGCACGAGCGGGGCGAAGACCGGATCCACGAGGTCACGTTGACCCGGGCGCTGCGCGTCCTCGACGGCGAAAGGCGCTCCCGGCGGGTCACCTTGCCGCCCGCCCCACCGAGTTGATCAGCCCGACGGGCCGACACGCCCGACGCGTGGACCGGATTTCCTCGCTCGTTCGGCGTAGACGCTACTTCGCACGAGGGACAACTCAATTTGCGTTTTCGAAGTGGACGATGGGTGAAATCTCCCGTTCCGTGGCTGGTACGGCACCGGTCGGCGGGAATCCGCGGTTTGCCGCAACTTCACCTGTCCACCCGAACGGATCATTGGTGATGAGCCTCACATATAGCTGTTTCACCTCGGAAATCCGGCACTCGGTGAGTCAAGATCCCTGGGACGACAAGCCCCCGCCACCGCGGCGGGGCGGTCCGGGCGGACGCCGAGTCCTGCCGCCGCCCGGATGCCTGGTCGACAGGAGTGGATCGGCAGGAGTGGAGGACCCAGCACAACGGGCCGACCGGACTTCCGGTCGTCCCTAGGGGTGAAGCCGCATCTGCGGCCGGGCGACTTCGCCGGCCCGAACCCGACAGGTCATCCTTCACAGGCGGCTGACGAAGGGTTGCGCATGACTGCGCAGGTTCATGTCCCGTCTCTGCTTGCCCGGGCCGGTACGGCCTCGGTGATGACTCTCGCCGCCGTCGGCGGCACGCTGTTCGTTCCCGGCGCCGTGACCGACGCCCAGGCCGCCACCCATTCGGTGAAGGCCCTCACCATCGCCGCGTCGAAGAAGGGGGCGCCCTACCGGTGGGGCGCCACCGGGCCCAGCCGATTCGACTGTTCCGGGCTGACGCTCTACTCGTTCAAGAAGGCCGGGAAGAAGCTCCCGCGCACGGCCCAGCAGCAGTACAACAAGACCCGCCACATCTCGTCGTCCAAGCGGCAACGCGGCGATCTGGTCTTCTTCCACTCCGGCCGCAGCATCTACCACGTGGGCATCTACGCGGGCAGCGGCAAGATCTGGCACTCGCCCAAGACGGGAGCCGTGGTCCGCCTGGAGAAGATCTGGACGAAGAGCGTCTACTACGGACGCGTCCGTTGAGGCCCCTCCCCCGGCCCGTTCTCCCGCGTCAGTGCAGCAGCGGGCCCGTCACCAGGGCCAGCCCCAGTGCGGTGAGTGCGGCGCCGCTGCCGCCCTCGATCGCCCGGGCGGTGCGCGGCCGCCGTAGCCACCGCCCGAGGCGGTCCACCAGGAGCGCCACGACCGGGAACCAGATCAGCGCCAGCACCACGACGATCGCGGCGAGCAGCAGCGTCCTGGGCAGCGGCGCGGCTCCGGCCGGCACGAACTGCGGCAGCAGGCTGAGGAAGAGCACGGGAGCCTTGGGGTTCAGCGCATTGGTCAGGAATCCCTGACGCAGTGCGCGGCCCGCTCCCATGCCCGCCCGGCCGCCGTCCGCCTCGTCCGGCCCGGGCTCCGCATCCTGCCCGGCGCCGCGCCGGGCCGCGTACAGGGCTCCGAGCCCCAGATAGAGCACGTAGGCGCCGCCCAGGAGCTGGATGATCCGGAACAGCACGGGCACCGCCACCAGCACGGCGGCCAGACCGGCGACGGCGAGCGCGGTGTGGACGAGGAGGCCCCCGGCGACCCCGAGCGCGGTCGCCACTCCTGCTGTGCGCGAGGCGAGGGCGTTCCGTACGACGACGGTGAAGTCCGCGCCGGGCAGCGCGACCATGGCGGTGGCGACCCCGACGAAAGCGGTCAGTTGTGCGTCCATGGGTCCACCCTGGACCGCTGGAGCCTTTAGCGTGTACTTGCAATCTTCTGGGTCTGCCAAAAGGAACGCTTAATGTACGACCCGACACGGCTCGCGGCGCTGGTGGCGGTCGCCGAGGCCGGTTCGATCACCCGGGCCGCCGCACGCCTGGGCTACACCGCTCCGGCGCTCTCCCAGCAGCTCGCCAAGCTGGAGCGGGAGGCGGGGGCGGCGCTGCTGGTGCGCCATCACCGGGGTGCCCGGCTGACCGCGGCGGGCGAGCTGCTCGCCGGACGCGCCCGGCGGGTCCTCGACGAGATGGAGCAGGCCCGTCACGAACTGGCCCGCCTCGCCGGACTCTCGGGCGGGCGACTGCGGGTCGGCACCTTCACCACCGCGGGCATCCATCTGCTGCCCCCGGTGCTGAGCGCGTTCCGCCGGGCCCACCCGGACGTGGAACTGGCCGTCACCGACTACGAGCCGCCGGACGGGGTGGCCGCGGTGGCGGCGGGCGAGGTGGATCTGGCGCTGACCCATGACTACGAGCCCGGACCCGTGGCGCCGCCGCCCTCGGGTGTCCTGGCCGAGCCGGTCCTGATCGAGGAACTGGTCCTGATCACGGCCGTCGGCCAGGTCCTGGCGGACGGCAGCGGGCGGCTCCCGGTGACGGAGCTGGCGGGCCGGCCCCTGATCAGCAGCGCGCCCACGCACCCGCCGCGCCGCGGGGTGGAGAGCGCGCTCGCCGCGGCGGGGGCGCTGCCTGCGGTGGTCTGCGAGTCGCCCGGCTACGCGCTGGTGTGCGCCCTGGTCAGTGCGGGCATCGGGATGGCCGTGGTGCCGGAGATGGTCGCCGCCATGTCGCCGACGCCACTGTCCGTACGGCGGCTGGAGCCGGCCTCGTTCCGCCGGACGATCTCGGTGGTGCATCGCGGGGACCGTGCGAGCCCGGCGGCGGCGACGCTCCAGGCGCTGCTGCGGAACGGATTCGGCCGGGCAGCGGCGCCCGGGTGACCGGGGCGCGGGACGGAGCGGTTCAGTGCTGGACGGGCAGGTGCCACGGCAGCGCGATCCAGACGGTCTTCCCGCCGTCCGGGGTGGGCGTGACGGTCAGCCGGCCACCGTACTCCTTGGCCAGCGAGCGGATGATCACCATGCCGCGGCCGTTGTCCTGCTGCACGGCCGCCGGCAGCCGCTGGGGCCACCGGGGGTGACTGTCCGTCACCCCGAGGCGCAGCTGCTCCTCACGCTCCAGCCGGAGGTCCACGGTGAAGGTGGGTGACTGTCCGAACGTGTGCTGGACCGCGTTGGTCGCGAGTTCCGAGATGATGAGCCGGACGGTCTCGCCCGTGTCCGTGCCGTCGGGCAGTCCCCATTCGGCCAGTACCCGGGCCACATAGCGCCGGGCCGCGGAGACCGAGACCGGCTCGCTCGGCAGGGTGACACGTGCTTCCTGATGGTCTGCCATGGCGAGCCGTCCCTTTCCCACCCGGAAGCGACCCCGCGATCGATGGTCCGGGTTGTGCTTCGCGCCAGATTGCCACTGATGCTGCCCGCTGTAACGACGATCCACCAAGATATGCATATATCTGTCGCTCAAAGCGGTGAACTCTGCCCCGGATGCGCCGTAAGGGCGCCACACTGTCCGCTCGGCAGGGAGTGGGAGGGAGGCACCACATGCAGCACGGCCCTGCGGTGCGACGCCGCAAGCTCGGGGAGGAGCTGCGGAGTCTGCGCCATGCGTCGGGACTCACGAGCCGGGACGCGGCTCGGCTGCTCGGCTGGCACCAGTCGAAGGTCAGCCGGATCGAGACCGGCGTGAGTGGAGTACGGCCCGGTGACGTGACCCGGCTGCTCGACACCTACGGCACCGACGACCCGAAGTTGCGCGAGGTCCTGGAGGCGCTGGCGGGTTCGGCGGGCGGTGGGGGCGCGGGGTGGTGGCACGCCTACCGCGGTCTCATCCCGCCGCAGTACCGCGACTTCATCAGTCTCGAATCACAGGCGCGCACCGCCCGCACCCTGGAGACGTCGGTGGTGCCGGGCCTGTTGCAGACAGCCGGCTACGCCCGTGCGGTGACCCGGGCCTCGCTCGACGGACTGCCCACCGGACAGCTGGACTCCCTGGTGGAAGTGCGGCTGGCGCGGCAGGGGGTCCTGCGGAGCGACCCTCCGCTGCGGCTGAGCGCGGTACTGGACGAGGCGGTGCTGCGGCGGGAGGTCGGCGGCCGCCGGGTGATGCGTGAGCAGTTGCGCCATCTCAGCAGGGTGGCCCAACTACCGCATGTGCAACTTCAGTTGCTGCCGTTCTCGGTCGGTGGCTATGTGGGCCTCACCGGACCTTTCGTTATCTTCTCTTTTCCGACCACTTCTGATCTGGACGTGGTCGTTCTCGACCACTTGACGAGTAGCCTCTACCTGGAGCGGAAAGAAGACCTCGAGGCGTACAGCTCGGCCTTCCGCACACTGCAGGCACACGCGCTGTCGCCGGAGCACTCGTTGGATCTGATCGCCGCGATCGACCGCGACGGTCAGTGAACCCGGACTGCCCGAGGGAGCGTCATGTCGGATTGCCTCGCACAGCACGCGTTACGGTGGCGGCGCAGCAGCCGCAGCACGGGAATGAACAACTGCGTGGAGGCCGCGCCGTTCTGTGGCCGGCGGCTGGCCGTGCGCGACTCCAAGGACCGTTCCAGGCCGCCTCTGCAGTTCTCCGCGACGGCCTGGACGTCCTTCGTCACCGCCCTGAACGGCGACTCCGTCCGCTGAGCCCGCGGCCGGACGCCGCGGACCGGCGGATCCCCGCGGATGAGCCCGGCACCACGGGCCGGCGGATTCCCGACGGACTCCTACGGATCAGCCGGGCGCCACGGACCGGCGGATTGCCGCGAATTCCTACGGATCAGCCAGGCGCCGCGGCCGGCGGATTGCCGGTGGATCAGCCGGCCGGGGCGGTCCGCCGTACGATCGCCACCGCGTCGGCGATCTGCTCGTCCGTCAGATCGGCGCGCGCGGTCAGCCGAAGCCGGGAGACCCCGTCCGGTACGGACGGCGGCCGGAAGCACCCCACCGCGATGCCGGCGGCACGGCAGTCGGCCGCCCAGCGGACGGCGGCCTCCGCCGAGGGCGCGCGTACCGATACCACCGCCGCGTCGGGCCTGACCGCAGTCAGACCGGCTGCGGTCAGCTGCCGGTACAGCGCGGTGGCGACGGTACGGGCCCTGGCCGCGCGTGCCGGTTCGCGGCGCAGCAGCCGCAGGCTGCCGAGCGCGGCACCGACGGCGGCCGGGGCGAGCCCGGTGTCGAAGATGAAGGTACGGGCGGTGTTGACCAGGTGGTCGATCACCCGGGCCGGGCCGAGGACCGCCCCGCCCTGGCTGCCCAGGGACTTGGAGAGGGTGAGCGTGGTGACGACGCCGTCGCCGCCCGCCAGGCCGGCCGCGGCGGGGGCGCCCCTGCCGCCGTCCCCGAGTACTCCCAGGCCGTGCGCGTCGTCGATGAGCAGCGCGGCGTTCTCCGCGCGGCAGGCGGCGGCCAGTTCGGCCAGGGGTGCGGCGTCGCCGTCGACCGAGAAGACGGAGTCGGTGACCGCCAGGGACCTGCCCGGGTGCGCGCGCAGGGTCTTGCGCACGGCCTCCGGGTCGGCGTGCGGCACGACGGCGGTCTCGGCCCGCGAGAGCCGGCAGCCGTCGACGATCGAGGCGTGGTTGCCCGCGTCCGACACGATCAGCGAGCCCCGGCCGGTCAGGGCGGTGAGCGCCGCGAGGTTGGCGGCGTAGCCCGAGGACAGGACCAGGGCTGCCTCGAAACCACAGAAATCGGCCAGTTCGCGTTCGAGCTCGGCGTGCAGTGCGGTGGAACCCGTGACCAGCCTGGAGCCGGTGGCCCCGCCGCCCCAGCGGCGTGCCGCGTCGGCCGCCGCGGCGGTCACCTCCGGATGCCGGGTGAGGCCGAGGTAGTCGTTGCTCGCGAGGTCCAGCAGTTCCGGTTCGGCGGGCCGCGGCCGGAGCGTCCGGACGAGTCCGGCGTCCGCGCGGCGGCGCGCCTCCTCGTCGATCCAGTCGAACGGGGCGAAGGACATGGGTCGGTCCCTTTTGTAGGCAGCTCACAGACCCTAACCGGGGGCGCAGCCGGGCATGGTGTGGCAATGCACACACCCTCTTCCGGCTCTGTTGTCCGGTTCCTCCTTGGCTCGGAGCGGTGCCGTGCGTCAGGATCATCGCCATGGACCTCCTGAACACGCTGGTGGACAAGGGGCTGCGGCGCGAGCTGCCGACCCGTGAAGAAGCGCTCGCCGTACTGGCGACCCCGGACGACGAACTGCTCGACGTGGTGGCCGCGGCCGGAAAGGTGCGCCGTCAGTGGTTCGGACGGCGGGTGAAGCTGAACTATCTGGTCAATCTCAAGTCCGGGCTCTGCCCCGAGGACTGCTCGTACTGCTCCCAGCGGCTGGGATCCAAGGCCGAGATCCTGAAGTACACCTGGCTCAAGCCGGACGAGGCGTCGAAGGCGGCGGCGGCGGGAGTCGCCGGTGGCGCCAAGCGCGTCTGCCTGGTCGCGAGCGGCCGGGGGCCGACCGACCGGGACGTCGACCGGGTGTCGCAGACCATCGAGGCGATCAAGGAGCAGAACGAGGGCGTCGAGGTGTGCGCGTGCCTCGGCCTGCTCTCCGACGGCCAGGCCGACCGGCTGCGGTCGGCGGGCGCCGACGCCTACAACCACAACCTCAACACGTCCGAGGGGACGTACGGGGAGATCACGACCACCCACACCTACGCCGACCGGGTGGAGACGGTCCACCAGGCGCAGGCCGCCGGTCTCTCCGCCTGTTCCGGGCTGATCGCCGGCATGGGAGAGAGCGACGCCGACCTGGTCGACGTGGTCTTCGCCCTGCGTGAGCTGGACCCGGACTCGGTGCCCGTCAACTTCCTGATCCCCTTCGAGGGCACTCCGCTCGCCAAGGAATGGAACCTGACGCCGCAGCGCTGTCTGCGCATCCTGGCCATGGTCCGGTTCGTCTGCCCGGACGTGGAGGTGCGGCTGGCGGGCGGTCGTGAGGTGCATCTGCGTTCGATGCAGCCGCTGGCCCTGCATCTCGTCAACTCGATCTTCCTGGGCGACTATCTGACCAGCGAGGGACAGGCGGGACAGACCGACCTCGACATGATCGCGGACGCCGGTTTCGAGGTCGAGGGTGCGGGTACGACGACGCTGCCCGGCCACCGGGTGGACGCGGGCGGTGGCTGCGGTTCCCACGTTGGCGGGTGTGCGCCCTGCGGCGACGGGCCGGAGGCGGAGACCGCTCCCGCGGAACCTGTCCTCGCGGAAGCCGACGGGGACCGGGCGGCGCGCACGGACCTGGTGACGGTCCGCCGTCGCGGCGCCGGTACGGATCTCGCCCCCAATGCCTGAGCCGCTCTCTCCCGCCGGGCTCCGGGCGCTGGACCGGGCCCATGTCTGGCATCCCTACGGCCCCATGCCGGGCCGACAGGAGCCGCTGGTCGTGGAGTCCGCGTCCGGCGTACGGCTCCGGCTGGCCGAACCGGCTCATGGGCAGCACGAGTTGGTCGACGGGATGTCGTCGTGGTGGTCGGCTGTGCACGGATACAACCACCCGGTGCTGAACGAGGCGGCACGCGACCAGCTGGACCGGATGAGTCATGTGATGTTCGGCGGGCTCACCCACGAGCCCGCCGTGCGGCTGGCCGCCAGGCTGGTCGAGATCACCCCGGAACCGTTGCAGCACGTCTTCCTCGCCGACTCCGGCTCGGTGTCGGTCGAGGTGGCCGTGAAGATGTGCCTCCAGTACTGGCGTTCCGCCGGGCGGCCGGCCAAGCAGCGTCTGCTGACCTGGCGGGGCGGATACCACGGGGACACCTGGCAGCCGATGTCGGTGTGCGACCCCGAGGGCGGCATGCACGAGCTGTGGTCGGGAGCGCTGCCCCGGCAGGTCTTCGCGGACGAGCCGCCGGCCGGTTTCGACGCGGAGCCGGACGCCGCGTACGCGACGCATCTGCGCGAGCTGATCGCACACCACGCCGACGAGCTCGCCGCGGTGATCGTGGAGCCCGTGGTGCAGGGTGCGGGCGGCATGCGCTTCCACTCCCCCGCGTACCTGCGCGTCCTGCGCGAGGCCTGCGACGCACACGGCGTGCTGCTGGTGTTCGACGAGATCGCCACGGGCTTCGGACGCACGGGCAGGCTGTTCGCAGCCGAGCACGCCGGGGTCTCGCCCGATGTGATGTGTGTGGGCAAGGCTCTGACCGGCGGATACCTGACGATGGCGGCGACGCTGTGCACGACCGCGGTGGCCGAGGGCATCTCGCGCGGCGAGGTGCCTGTGCTCGCCCACGGGCCGACGTTCATGGGTAATCCGCTCGCCTCCGCGGTGGCCTGCGCCTCGATCGAGCTGTTGCTCGGCCAGGACTGGGAGCAGGAGGTCAAACGGATCGGGGCCGGTCTTCGGGACGGCCTGGCGCCGGCCGGGGAACTGCCCGGGGTCCGCGAGGTGCGGGTTCTGGGCGCGATCGGCGTCGTCCAGCTCGATCACGAGGTGGACATGGAGTCCGCGACCCGGGCGGCGGTGCGCGAGGGCGTCTGGCTGCGGCCGTTCCGCGACCTCGTCTACACGATGCCGCCGTACGTCACCGGTGACGAAGACGTGGCGCGGATCTGCCGCGCCGTGTGCGCTGCGGCGCGGGAGGGCTGAGATGAGCGTTCTGGTGGTGACCGGCACGGGCACCGAGATCGGCAAGACGATCGTGACCGCGGCTGTCGCGGCGGCCGCCGCGGGCCGCCGCGTGGCCGTGCTCAAGCCGGCCCAGACGGGCCTGGAACCGGGTGAGCCGGGTGACGCCGCCGAGGTGGCGCGCCTGGCGGGCCGTCATGTGACGGCGGTCGAACTGGCCCGTTTCCCCGAACCGTTGGCGCCGGCGACCGCTGCCCGCCGGGCCGGAATGGCAC
Source organism: Streptomyces poriferorum (assembly GCF_019399235.1). GTDB lineage: Bacteria > Actinomycetota > Actinomycetes > Streptomycetales > Streptomycetaceae > Streptomyces > Streptomyces poriferorum. The sequence continues at coordinate 23,747 of NZ_JAELVH010000124.1, forward strand.
CGGTCCGCCCGTACGAGATCGCCGAGGCCGCGGAGAAGCTGGCGACGGAGCACGATCTGGTGCTGGTGGAGGGTGCGGGCGGCCTGCTCGTACGGTTCGACGACGACGGCGCGACCCTGGCGGACGCGGCACGGCTGCTGGCGGCACCGGTCCTGGTGGTGGCACCTGCCGGGCTCGGCACACTCAACTCCACGGCGCTGACCTCGGAGGCGCTCCGGGCCCGCGGGCTGGACTGTGCCGGGGTGGTGGTCGGCAGCATGCCCGCCGAGCCGGACCTGGCGGAGCGGTGCAACCTGTCGGACCTTCCGGTGGCGGCGGGTGCCCCGCTGCTGGGTGTGGTTCCGGCGGGCGCGGGATCTCTCGCCCCGGCGGACTTCCGTGCCCGCGCCGGGAGTTGGCTGGCCGCCCGGCTGGGCGGGAGCCGACCGCAGGACTGAACGGCGTACGGCACAGGACGGGGTGCGCCTCAGGGGGCAGAATCGAAGGAACCGAACCTTTCCGGCCGAGCGGGCCCGCGGGGCATCACCCGTCACCCGGCCCGCGCGGGCCGGCCCCCGTCGAGGAGGTCCGTCATGCGGTTGCGGAGCACGAAGATCCCGAAAGACGCGGTGCACCACCCCGTCTTCGCCCGTTTCTATGCCCGGATGAGCGTGGCCGCGGAATCCGCGGCGGGCATGGCCGGAGTGCGGGCCGAACTCCTGTCGGGACTGTCCGGGCGGGTCATCGAGATCGGAGCGGGCAACGGTCTGAACTTCGCCCACTACCCGCCCGCGGTGTCCGAGGTGGTCGCCATCGAACCCGAGCGCACACTGAGGCAGTTGGCGGTTCGGTCCGCGCTGCGCGCCGGAATCCCGGTGGACGTCGTACCAGGTACGGCGGAGGCGCTGCCGGTGAAGAGCGAGGCGTTCGACGGAGCCGTCGCCTCCCTCGTGCTGTGCACCGTACGCAATGTGCAGCAGTCGCTGGCCGAGATCCGACGGGTTCTGCGCCCGGGCGGTGAGCTGCGCTTCTTCGAGCATGTACGGGCCGACGGCCGGGCCATGGCGGCCACCCAGCGCGCGCTGGACGGGACCTTCTGGCCGCTGCTGGCCGGTGGCTGTCACACGTCGCGCGACGCGCTCGCCGCCATCGAGGCGGCCGGGTTCCTGGTGGAGACGTACCGGAAGGTCAACATGCCGGAGGGCGGCATCAGGCTTCCCACGTCCTCGTGCGTGCTCGGCGTGGCTCGCCGGTCGGCGGTGGTCGACCGGGGCTCGCAGGGGCTGCGCTGACCGGCACGAGGGCCTCCGGCGGTTCGAACCCCGGCGGGCGCCGCTGCTTCGCACTACCGGCGCCGCCACCGCCACGTCACGCGGTCCCGGACGCGTCAGAGGATCCACCGGCGCACCTCGTCGTCGATGGCCCGGGTGTGTGTCACAGGCTCCACTGGCGCAGCTCGTCGTCGATGGCCCGCAGCTCGTCCGCGATGGCCCGGACGTCCGCCTTGCCCTCCTTGACCAGCAGGGCCAGATCGCGCACTTGTTCCGGCGAGGTGATGACCTTCAGGCCCGACGCGACGAGATAGCCGTAGGCGACGGCCGAGGCGAACATCGCGTTGGATCGCTCCAGCGCGGGCACGTGCAGCAGCAGTTGAAGCAGCGCTGCAGCCCTGGAGTGGGGGTCGCTGTAGACCGGGCTGCCGAAGATCTCCGCCTCGTGCCGCGCGACCGCGGCGACCAGCGCGCCCCAGTCGGTGACCTGAGGGTCGCCGGGGGTCTTGTGCTCGGCGACCATGAGCAGCCAGGAAAGGTGGATCCGGAGGTTCAACGGGTGCCTTTGCGCTCCGGGCCGAACTCCTCGGCGAACACCGATTCGTACTGCTTCATGAAGTCGGCTGCGGCCTCGACGAAGGTGTGGCCGACCTCGCCCGCGTCCTGTTTGACGAGTTCCTCTATGTAGCGGTTCACGCTCATCCCCCTCTGGAGCGCGCGCTGCCGCGCGGCCTCGGCGGTGGCCTCGTCCACTCGAACGTTCAGCTGCGTCTTGGGCACTCCCTCACGCTAGCGCGGGATCGCTAGCACCGGCAAGAGGAACGGGGCCCGGCAGGGCCCCGGGCGGCCTCCCGGAACCCTCCTCCGGACCGCCCGCGGTCACCTCGCACCCCCGCCACCTGGCATATCTCCGCCGCCGGTCGGCCCGGGCGCGCGGGCGCCGTCACACGTACCGTCGAAGGATGAGCGACGGATACCCCACCCGGCCGCCCCCTTCTCCGAACAAGTGGTCATAATTCCTGGTCAGGAAGCCGAAGTCCGCGCAGTCGGCCACGTCCTGGCGGCGAACGCCCGTAAACGCCTGCGAATGCCTGCCAACCGACCAGATCTCGCGACGACTCATGGAGTGCACATTGAGTACGACGTTCCGTTCCCGTATCACCGCCCGGCTCGGGCGCACCTACCTGGCCAGGATCCAACGGCACGGAATCGGCTCCTCCACGATCAAGCTGCTGCCGGAGGAACTGCTCATGCTCCTGCGCCGCGACGCTCTCGATCCCGTGCGCCGGGTTGCCACGACCAGGGCGAGTGCCCCGGTGTCCAGGGTTTCGCTCCCGTTCGGCATGGATGCCTGGGTAGTCACCGGCTACGAGGAGTCGAAGGCCGTGCTCGGCTCCGCCGAGGGGTTCAGTACGGACTTCGCCAACCTCGCGGGCAACGCCGGGATCGCCGCTGAGCAGAGTCCCGGCGGGCTCGGCTTCAGCGATCCGCCGGTGCACACGCGACTGCGCCGCATCCTGACACCGGAGTTCACCATGCGCCGGCTGCGGCGTCTGGCGCCGCGGATCGAAGCCATCGTCGAGGAACGTCTCGACGCGATGGAGGCCGCCGGCGGCCCGGTCGACCTGGTGCACGAGTTCGCGCTGCCCGTCCCCTCGCTCACCATCTGCGAACTGCTGGGCGTGCCGTACGCCGACCGGAACGACTTCCAGCAACTGGCCATGGACCGCTTCGATCTCTTCGGCGGTACGACCGCGCCCTTCGGCGCCATGTCCGCGTCGCTGGACTACTTCAGGGAGGTGGTCAGGGCGCAGCGGCGGAACCCGGGGGACGGGCTGCTCGGCATGATCGTGCGGGAGCACGGCGACAGCGTCGACGACGAGGAACTCGCGGGTCTCGCCGACGGAGTGCTCACCGGCGGCTTCGAGACGACGGCGAGCACGATCGCACTCGGCTCGCTGGTCCTGTTGCAGAACGAGGAGGTCCTCGACCGGCTGCGTACCGACGACACGATGACCGCACCGTTCGTCGAGGAGGTCCTGAGGTATCTCTCCGCGGTCCAGATGGCCTTCCCCAGATTCGCCCGTGAGGACATCGAGATAGCCGGCGTGGTCATTCCGCGCGGCGACATGGTGCTCTGTTCCCTGAGCGGCGCCAACCGCGATCCGGCGTACGTCTCGGACGACGGGGGCTTCGACCCGCACCGCGCCACCCCGTCCAGCCATCTCGCCTTCGGCCACGGCATCCACCGCTGCATCGGGGCCGAGCTGGCACGCATGGAACTGCGCGTCGCCTACCCGGCACTGGCCAGACGGTTTCCCGGCATGCGGCTCGCCGTCCCGCCTCAGGAACTCGGCTTCCGGAAGCTGTCGATCGTCTACGGCATCGACTCGCTCCCGGTGTACCTGAGCTGAGGCGAGCAGCTCCCGGTGTCATGCGTCGAGACGGCCTGCACCCGGTGCACCGGCGGCGCTGAGCCGTACGGCACCCGGCACACCTGCGGCGCCGAGGCGTACCGCACCCGGCACACCCGCGGCGCCGAGGCGGACTGCACCCGCGCTTACGAACGGAGTCGAAAATTCGGTCGCCCGCCGGGATGACGCTCTGCTTGGCTCGTCCTATGAGCGATCTTCACATCCGCTGCGCCGGCCTCGACGACATCGACGGCGTACTGCGGTTCTGGCCCGAGGCCGCAGAGGGTACGAGCATCAGCGACGACCGCGACGGGGTGTCGCGGCTGGTCGTCCGGGACCCGGAAGCCCTGCTTCTGGCGGAGCGGGACGGCCGGCTCGTGGGCACCGTCATCGCCGGCTTCGACGGCTGGCGGTGCCACGTCTACCGGCTGGCCGTGCATCCCGCGTTCCGTCGGCGGGGCATCGCCACGGCGTTGCTGGAAGCGGCGGACGCCCGTTTCACCGCGCTCGGCGGTCGGCGGGCCGACGCCATGGTCCTGGAGGCCAACGAACGGGCACAGCATGCGTGGGCCGCCGCCGGCTACCACCGGGAGGACCACTGGCGCCGCTGGGTGAAGCCGCTCTGACAGCGGACGGGGCGGGGAGCCGTCGGGGCCGGGGCCGAGGTCCGGGAGCCCCGCCGCCTTCCCGGCCTCGCCACTTTGCCGATCCTTTACTATGGGTGCTCCCCCGTCGATTCCTTTTGAAAGGTGTGAGCGTCCGCCCATGGGCGAGCCTCCCAGTAGCCGATATCGCCGAGATCGAGCGATCCTCCTTCCCCTGCCTGATCATGGGACGGAGGTGAACCGATGACCGAAGTGCTTCTACTGCTCGTGGCCGTCCTGCTCTCGCTTGCCTGCGGCGCCTTCGTCGCGGCGGAGTTCTCCCTGACCACAGTCGATCGCGGCCAGCTCGAGCGGGCTGTCGAGCAGGAGGAACGCGGCGCCGCGAGCGCCATGAAGGCGGTACGCAGCCTCACCTTCCAGCTCTCCGGGGCCCAGCTGGGCATCACCGTCACCAACCTGGTCGTCGGCATGCTCTCCGAACCATCCATCGCGAAACTGATCAGCGGCCCGGTCGAGGCCGTCGGACTGTCACCCGGCGTGGCGTCGTCCGTGGCCCTGGTGATCGGCACCGCCCTGTCCACCGTGTTCCTCATGGTGGTCGGCGAACTCGTACCGAAGAACTGGGCCATCTCCTCGCCCCTTGCCGTGGCGAAGACAGTGGCCACCCCGCAGCGGGCCTTCACCGCGCTCTTCCGGCCTTTCATCAGCCACCTCAACAACACGGCCAACCGCATCCTGCGCCGCTTCGGGCTCGAACCGGCCGAGGAGCTGGCGTCCGCCCGCAGCCCGCAAGAGCTGGTGGCACTGGCCCGGCACTCCGCCAAGGCGGGCGCGCTGGAGGCCGACACGGCGGAGCTGTTCGTCCGCACCCTCAATCTGGCGGAGCTGACCGCGGAGAACGTGATGACGCCGCGGGTACAGGTCACCGCGCTGGAGGTGCAGGCGACGGCAGAGGACGTCGCCAACGCCACGCGGGCCACCGGACTGTCCCGGTTCCCCGTGTACCGGGGCAGCCTCGACACCGTCGTCGGCGTCGCCCACATCAAGGACGTACTGGCGATCCCCGCTGAACAGCGCCCTCGCAAGCGGATCTCGGACATGCTGCGCGAGCCGCTGCTCGTGCCGGAAACCCTGACCGTGGACCGGCTGCTGGACCGCCTCTCCGGCAAACTCGCGATGGCGGTCGTCATCGACGAGTACGGCGGCACGGCGGGTGTCGTGACACTGGAGGACATCGTCGAGGAGGTCGTCGGCGAGGTGCGGGACGAGCACGATCCGCACGAGACACCGGATCTGGCACCGGCCGGGGAGGACGCCGACGGACGCACCCTGTGGTCGGCCGACGGCGCTGCCCGCACCGACCAGCTGGAGAGGATCGGACTGCGCGTGCCGGACGGACCGTACGAGACCCTCGCCGGACTGATGGCCACGGAGGTGGGCCGCATCCCGGCCGTGGGTGATTCGATCGAGCTGGCCGGCTGGCGCCTCGACGTGGTGGACGCCTCCGGGCGACGCGCCGCACGGGCGCTGCTGCACGCACCCCTGCCCGGTTCCGACGAGCCGTCGGAGGATGAACGATGACCGCCGTACAGCTCTTCATCGGTCTGCTGACCCTGGTCGTGAACGCCTTCTTCGTCGGTGCGGAGTTCGCTCTCATCTCCGTGCGGCGCAGCCAGATCGAACCGCAGGCCGAGGACGGGAACCGGCGGGCGCGCAGCGTCATCTGGGGTCTCGAACACGTCTCGGCACTGCTCGCGGCGGCCCAGCTGGGCATCACGCTGTGCACGCTGGTCCTGGGTATCGTCGCCGAACCCGCCATCGCCCATCTGCTGGAGCCCGTCTTCGACGCCGTGGGCGTGCCGCACGGGCTGGTCCATCCGATCTCGTTCGTGATCGCGCTGTCGGTGGCGACCTACCTCCACATGCTGCTCGGCGAGATGGTGCCGAAGAACATCGCACTGGCCGAACCCGTGAAGACCGCGTTGCTGCTCGGGCCGCCGCTCGTCACCCTGGCCCGGGCGCTGCGTCCGGTGATCTTCGCGATCAACGCCTTCGCGAACGCCCTGCTGAAGCTGTTGAGGGTGGAGACGAAGGACGAGGTGTCCGCCACCTTCTCGGACGACGAGCTGGCCCGGCTCGTCAAGGACGCCGGCGACGCCGGGCTGGTCGACGACCGCGCGGCCGAGCGGCTGCACCATGCCCTGGAGCTGGGGCGCAGGCCGGTGCGCGATGTGGTTCTGCCGGTGGACCGGGTGATGTACACGCGGGTCGGGACGACGCCCGAGGAACTGGAGCGTCTCTCGTCCGAGACCGGATTCTCGCGGTTCCCGGTGATGGACAGCGAGCAGCGCATCCTGGGCTACCTGCATGTGAAGGACGCCCTGGACGTCGCGCCCCGCGACATGCCCTTCCCGGTGACGGCGATGCGGCCGATCGCCCGGGTGCGGGCGGCGACACCGCTCGACGACGTGCTGACCGCGCTCCGGCGCAGCCGCACGCACCTGGCGGCCGTCCTCGACGAGGACGACCGGCTGGCCGGCATGGTGACGATGGAGGACGTGCTCCGCGAGCTGGTGGGCCGGCCCCAGCCGCGCTGAACCAGACCCGGCAGGCGCCATGTCCGGGAGAGGGCCGGGCGCACCGCGATACGATCGCAGGGCCATGGAAATAAATGCCGAATACACCAGTCTTGTCGCGGTAGGCGATTCGTTCACCGAGGGCATGTCGGACCTGCTGCCCGATGGTTCGTACCGGGGCTGGGCCGATGTCCTCGCCACCCGGTTGGCCACCCGCACCCCCGGATTCAGGTACGCCAATCTCGCCGTGCGCGGAAAGCTCATCGGCCAGATCGTGGACGAGCAGGTGGACGTGGCGGCAGCCATGCAGGCGGACGTCGTGACGCTGGTGGGCGGTCTCAACGACACCCTGCGGCCCAAGTGCGACATGGGCATGGTCCGTGGCCGGCTCGAGGAGGCCGTGGAGCGTCTCGCGCCCTCGTGCAAGAAGCTGGTCCTGATGCGCAGCCCGGGTCGCAACGGGCCGGTGATGGAACGCTTCCGGCCGCGTATGGAAGAGCTGTTCACCCTGGTCGACGACCTTGCCGCCCGGCACGGTGCGGAGGTCGCCGACCTGTACGGGGCGCCGGTGCTGGGCGACCCCGGAATGTGGGACGTGGACCGGCTGCACCTCACCGCCGAGGGTCACCGCAGGGTGGCGGAGGCCGTCTGGCAGACGCTCGGGCTGCCGCCGGAGAACGACTGGCAGGCGCTCCCGGACCCCACGGCCCCACCACGCTGGTCCTCCCGGCGCGTGGACGACGTGCGCTTCGCCCGCCGGCACCTGCTCCCGTGGATAGGGCGGCGTCTGACCGGGCGCTCCTCGGGCGACGGACGCGCGGGAGCACAGTTCAGCGCCGAGCTGGGGCGGGCGTTCTGGGTCACACCCGTGAACGCCGATACGCCGGGTCCCGTGGCCACGTGGCGACGGGTCGGCACGGGCGAGTAGCCGGCCCTCGGGGCACGGCTGCGAGCCCGCCCCAGCCATCTCTGCCGCCGCTTTGCCCCCGGCGCCCGCACTCGTAGCAACGCACAAACCGGGGGCGGCGCCGACCTGCATAAACCGCCAGTAGAATCTGCACACGTGACTGCTGTGTCTGCGAAGCCTCGCATCCCCAATGTCCTGGCCGGCCGCTACGCCTCTACGGAGCTGGCTGTCCTCTGGTCCCCCGAGCAGAAGGTGAAGCTGGAACGTCAGCTGTGGCTGGCGGTGCTGCGCGCCCAGAAGGACCTCGGGATCGAGGTACCCGACGCGGCCCTCGCCGATTACGAGCGCGTCATCGATCAGGTCGACCTGGCCTCGATCGCGGAGCGCGAGAAGGTGACCCGGCACGACGTCAAGGCCCGCATCGAGGAGTTCAACGCCCTCGCCGGCCATGAGCACGTCCACAAGGGAATGACCTCCCGCGACCTGACCGAGAACGTCGAGCAGCTCCAGATCCGGCTGTCGCTGGAACTGATGCGTGATCGCACGGTGGCGGTACTGGCCCGGCTCGGCAGGCTCTCCGGTGAGTACCGCGAACTGGTCATCGCAGGCCGGTCCCACAATGTCGCGGCGCAGGCAACGACGCTCGGCAAGCGTTTCGCATCGGCGGCGGACGAGCTGCTGGTGGCCTACGGGCGGCTCGAGGACCTGCTGGGCCGCTACCCGCTCCGCGGTATCAAGGGCCCCGTCGGCACTGCCCAGGACATGCTCGACCTGCTGGGCGGAGACGCCGGGAAGCTCGCCGAGCTGGAGCAGCGCATCGCCGGGCACCTCGGCTTCGCGCAGGCCTTCACTTCGGTCGGCCAGGTCTACCCGCGCTCGCTCGACTACGACGTGGTGACCGCGCTGGTCCAGTTGGCCGCGGCACCTTCCTCGGTCGCGAAGACCATTCGGCTGATGGCCGGCCACGAGCTGGTGACCGAGGGCTTCAAGCCGGGCCAGGTCGGCTCGTCCGCCATGCCGCACAAGATGAACACCCGCTCCTGCGAGCGCGTCAACGGCCTGATGGTCATCCTTCGGGGTTACGCGTCGATGACGGGTGAGCTGGCGGGCGACCAGTGGAACGAGGGCGATGTCTCCTGCTCCGTGGTCCGCCGGGTGGCGCTGCCGGACGCCTTCTTCGCCTTCGACGGTCTGGTGGAGACCTTCCTCACCGTGCTCGACGAATTCGGCGCTTTCCCCGCCGTGGTCGCTCGCGAGCTGGACCGCTACCTGCCCTTCCTCGCCACGACCAAGGTGCTGATGGGCGCGATTCGCGCCGGTGTCGGCCGTGAGGTCGCCCACGAGGCCATCAAGGAGAACGCGGTCGCGTCGGCCCTCGCCATGCGTGAGCAGGGCACGGAACGCAACGAGCTGCTGGACAAGCTGGCGGCGGACGAGCGCATCCCGCTCGACCGGGCGCAGTTGGACGAGCTCATGGCCGACAAGCTCTCCTTCACCGGTGCGGCGGGCGACCAGGTCACCGCCCTGATCGGCCGGATCGAGGAGATCACCAAGCAGCACCCGGAGGCGGCCGGTTACACGCCGGGCTCGATCCTCTGATGCGCCGGGCGACCGGCGGATGACACCCGAAGAGCTCCTGGCCGCCCGTGACCGCATCGTTCCCGATGTGATCACGGGCGGCCTGCGCGTACTGTTCTGCGGCATCAATCCAAGCCTGATGACAGGTGCCACGGGTCACCACTTCGCCTTTCCCGGTAATCGTTTCTGGCCGGTCCTTCATCAGTCGGGATTCACTCCGCGGCAACTCAAGCCCTACGAACAGTCCGAACTGCTCCGCCATGGGCTCGGCATCACCAACGTGGTCGCCAGGGCCACGGCCCGGGCCGACGAACTGTCCGCCGAGGAATTCCGCACCGGGGGCCGGATCCTCACCTCGAAGGTCGAGGAAATGCGCCCCCGGTGGCTGGCCGTCGTCGGCATCACGGCCTACCGGACGGCATTCGGTGAGCGTCAGGCACGCATCGGACCGCAGGAACGGCAGATCGGCGGGGCCCGCGTCTGGGCACTGCCCAACCCCAGCGGGCTCAACGCCCACTGGACCGTGAGCTCCATGGCCGAGGAGTACGGGCGCCTCCGGTCAGCCGTCGACTCGGACGCCGCGATCCCGACTCCTGAGTCCTGAGTCCTGTGTCCTGAGTCCTGAGTCCTGAGTCCTGAGTCCTGACTACGGAACAGGGATAGCCGGCTGAACCGCCTCTTCGCCCCGCCACCCCAGGACAAGGCTCACGGAGGATCGATCTCGGTCACCACCACGCTGAGCTCGCACCCCGGGCCCTCTTCCTCCAGGTACAGCGCGAGGGCGATCCACCGAGCCTCGATACGCCAGAGCCGGAGGTACTCGCACCCCGCAACGGTTTCGGCCCACGGGTCAGGTATCTCCTCACCCGACATCATTCGCTCCTGAGCACTCCACAGGCTGACCAACTGCGGGTCGCCCCAGCGTGCGCCGAGCACGGTGATCAGTGCCTCGTGCTCCGCCAAGCACTGTGCACGGTGCTCCAGCCGCCCCGCCTCGTCGTCGTCCCCGTGCTCGTCGTCGGCGTGCAGAGACGCCGTGTGGTAGCCGGGCCCGCTGACTCCCGAACCCGACCGAATGCGATCCGCGGGAAAATCTCGGGTGCGCATCCCGTCGATGAGGCGGAGGTGATGTGCGGTGGTCATGCCGTCAGTAAACCGTCCGGCACTGACAACGAAAGTCTCGCCCTACACTTTGAGAGGTTTTCAGCCCCTGCGCAGGCACCGCCATCGCCATCGCCGACGCCCCGCGTCACCTCCCCGTCACCGCCACCTGAGCCCCCTGCGCGACGGGGCTCTGCCGGCAAGCGCGGACGAGTTCATGGCACAGGCCCTACGGCTGGAAGTACTCCGACATCAAGTCGCCGACCCACTCCGGCTGCTTGACGTCCACCGGGCGGAACTCCGCCATCGTCGGCTTCAGGTCAATGACCGGGGTACCGCAGACCGCGTCGAGGCCCACCACCGTCAGTTCGCGGCCGTCGACGGATTCGATGGCGCAGCACGTCACCCCGATGCGGTTCGGCCGGCGGGGGCCTCGGCCGGCGAACACACCGACGGGCGGGAGGTCGGAGCGGCCGCGGTACGGGCGCGGTTCACGGTAGTCGTCGCGTTCGGGGAACTGATCGAAGATGAAGAGGACCTCCACGTGGGAAAAGCCCTCCAGTCCCTGGAGACACGCCTCACCGAAGCGCTCGTCAATGGTGATCGTGCTGCGGACGGCACCCCAGTTGTCCGTGTGCTGAACGTCCTTCCGGTCGTTCCGGACCGTACCGATGGGCGTGACCTCGAAGCTTGGCATGGGACGGTTCTATCTCCTCGGTCTGTGCCGTGCCATGGGACTGACGTATTCGGTCCACTGGCCTCCCGCCCAGCGTCACGTCCTGTGTGTTACCCAACGTCACGTCCTGCATATCCCCCGGGCTCACGTGGTCCTAGGCATCCCGGCGTCGCAGTGCCCACCAACCGGCCAGCAATGCCGCCCCCGCCCATGCCGCGGTCACGGCAAGGCCTGTCCAGGGCCCGATGCTGCTGTCCGGGTACTGGTGCAGCACCAACTGTCCGGCCCGGTCGGGAAGATAGTCGGCCACTCCGCCTGCGACGTCGCCGACGACGAACGACACGATCAGGATGAAGGGAATGAGCAGGCTGAGCACGGCGACGGCACTTCGCAACAGAACGGTCAGCCCGGCGGCGAGGAGAGTCATCAGAGCGAGATATATGCCGCTGCCGACAGCAGCCCGCAGCGCGCCCGGCTCTCCCAGCCCGATGGCATAGTCCCCCATGAACAGTTGCCCGACGAGGAATGAGCTGAAGCTGGTGACCAGCCCTACGGCTAGAGCCGTGCCCCCGATGAGCGACATCTTGACTGTGTAGAAGAGAGTGCGGCGCGGAACCGCAGCCAGCGACAGACGCAGCGCACCGTTTACGTATTCGGACGAGATCGCTGTGGCTCCGAAGCTGATGGCCGCGATCTGACCGAAGTTCAGGGCGTAGAACGCGCCGAAGACGAGATCCGCGTCCGCGTTGTCCGCTTCGGCCTGGCCGACGGTGGCGAAGCTGAGGACCGTGACGGCCATGGTGGCGAGGAAGACAGCCGTCAGGGATCCGGCGACGGAGCGCAGCGATCTGATCTTGATCCACTCGGAGCGCAGGACTGCGGCAGCCGTCATGATCAGGCCTCCTGTCGGGTGGTGCGGGTATCGGATGCGGACTCGAACTCCGCTGCGCCCACGGTGAGATCCAGGTAGGCCTGTTCCAGCGTGGTCTGCTCGTCAATGAGCTGAAGAACAGGAATGCCTTCCGCGGCGGCGAGCGTACCGATTTCGGCCGCTCTCGCCGCCTCGACGGTCCAGAACCCGTCCTGGCCGTGCTCGGCCCGGAGTCCCTTACGCGTCAAGGCCTCGCTGAACCGGGGCGAATCGGTCTTGGTCACCCGTACTCGCACCCGGGGCCTGCTCCGGGAGTCGAGGAACTCCTGCATCGGCATGTCGATGAGCAGGCGGCCCTGTCCGAGGACGATCAGATGGTCGGCGAACGACGACGTCTCGTTCATCAGATGGCTGGAGACCAGCACGGTGCGACCCTCCCGCGCCAGCCGCTTCATCAACTCCCGGACCCAGATGATGCCTTCCGGATCCAGGCCGTTCGACGGCTCGTCGAGCATGATCACCTCCGGGTCACCGAGCAGTGCCGCCGCTATGCCGAGACGCTGGCGCATACCGAGGGAGAACGTCTTGACCCGCCGGCCCCCGACGCGACCGAGTCCGGCCTCCTCCAGCACTTCCTCGACCCGTGCCCGCCCCAGACCATTGCTCGTGGCCAGGGTGAGCAGGTGGTCGCGTGCCGTTCGCGAGCCGTGGGCAGCCTGCGCGTCGAGCAGCACGCCGACCCGGCGAAGGGGGTCGTTCAGAGCGGCATATACGCGCCCGCCGATCGTGGCGGTGCCGCCCGTGGGCCGGTCCAGGCCGAGGACGAGCCGCATGGTGGTGGACTTGCCCGCCCCGTTCGGCCCGAGGAAACCGGTGACCCGGCCGGGCCGCACGCTGAACGTGAGTCGGTCCACGGCGCGGGTCGCACCGTAGTCCTTGATGAGCTCGTTGACATCGATACTGGTCATGTCCCCAGCCTGGCCGCGGCGCCGGCGGCGGTCCTCCCCCGCCGGTGTGGATCATCTCCCTCGCGCGGGGGAGCCGTCGCGCGGAACTCGCTGGCACGATGGCTGCATGTCCAGCTTCCTCCGCCCGTTGACCACGCCGGTCACCTACACCCGGTGGCTGCATCTGCTCCTGCCCGGCGCCGCTGTGAGTGTCTGGCTGTTCATCTCGACGGACACGCCCTGGGTGCCCGTTGTCCTCGCAGCTCTGGTGGGGTTGATTCCGGGGATGCGCCTGGCCGAGGGCATCCAGGCACAACTGCTGCTCACTCCCGACGAGCGAGGTGACCCCGCGGCAACAATCTCGGTCACTCCCTCCACGTCGTGGTCCGAGCGGTGGCGGACATCTCTATGGCTGGAGGTGCGCCTGCTCTGTGCCGCACTGGCCGGCATGGCAACGGTGTGGCTGTTGGCCACGGCGGTCGATCTCATCCGCTCGGCGGTGGGTTCGGAACCGAGCGCCGAGTGGTTCGCCGCCGGGCTGGGCACGCACTGGTGGGCCGCGCTCCTCGCTCCGGTTCCCCTGGTGATGCTGCTCGCCATCGTCGTGAGCTGTGGAGAGCTCATCACCGCTGCTGCCCGGTGGCTGCTCGGGCCGACCCGGAAACAGCGGATGACCGCGTTGGAGGAGCGCACGGAGCAACTGCTCGAACGCAACCGGATAGCGCGCGAGCTCCACGATTCGATCGGACACGCTCTGACGGTCGCCGTCGTTCAGGCAGGCGCCGCCCGGGCGGCACACGACCCGGAGTTCACCGAGCGGGCGCTGGCGGCGATCGAGGAGACGGGCCGTGATGCGCTGGACGATCTGGAACGGGTGCTGAGAGTGCTGCGCGAATCGGGTGAGCCGACGGGTCAGCAGCCCTCGCTGAGCGAGGCGGACCGGCTGCTGGACTCCGCGCGCGGTTCCGGCGCCGAGGTCGATGCTGACCTGTCCGGTCCCCTGGAACAGGTACCGGCGTCAGTGTCCCGCGAGGGATATCGCATTCTCCAGGAGGCCCTCACCAATGTGCTGCGCCATTCCGGATCCGTCGCGGTCCGGGTCCGCGTCCGGGTCCGCGTCACCGTCGCCGACGGCCGGCTCGAGCTGGAGGTGACGAATCCGCTCATGAGTTCGATCGATACACCCCTCGCGGGTTCGACCGATGCCATGGGGCGCGGAAGCGGGCTGAGGGGCATCAGGGAGAGAGCCGCGCTGCTGGGCGGCAGCGCCAGAACGGGACCACACGAGGGGGAATGGAGGGTGCACGCGAGCCTTCCTCTGTACCGCATACGCTGACCGAATGCCGGTTACCGTTCTTCTCGTCGATGACGAACCCCTGGTCCGCGCGGGACTGCGCGCGGTTCTGGAAGCCCAGCCAGACATCGAGGTGGTCGGTGAGGCGGGTGACGGCGCCGCGGTGATCCCGTTGGTGCGTCAGCTGCGGCCCGATGTGGTGGCGATGGACGTCCGGATGCCGCTCATGGACGGCATCGAAGCGACTCGGGTGGTGCTGCGGACCGTGCCCGATCCGCCGAAGATCCTGGTGGTGACGACGTTCGAGAACGACGAGTACGTCTACGAGGCGTTGCGGGCCGGCGCGGACGGCTTCCTCCTCAAGCGGGCCAGGCCGGCCGAGATCGTGCACGCGGTGCGGCTGGTGGCGGAGGGCGAGTCCCTGCTGTTCCCCGCCGCGGTAAGGCAGCTGGCAGCCGAATACGGTACGAGCAAGGCGCGGGAGGCCATGGAGCGGGCTTCCCTCACCGAGCGCGAGGCGGCTGTTCTGCGCCTGATGGCCCGCGGGCTGTCCAATGCCGAGATCGCGGCCCGGCTCGTGGTGGGCGTCGAGACGGTGAAGTCCCATGTCAGCGCCGTGCTGGCGAAGTTGGGTGCCCGGGACCGCACCCAGGCGGTCATCGCCGCCTACGAGTCCGGATTCGTCGCTCCGAGCTGATACCGGGTGTTCCCGGGCTGCCTCGCCGCCCATGGTCGCCCAGTCCCCGGGCAGCGAGTACGATCCGCCTGACATGCGCACGAGCTGGGAGGACACACCGTGGGCCGGCTGACCGGTGGGGACCCGTCGTTGCTGCGACGGATCAATTCCGCGGTGGTGCTGCACGCCCTCCGGGGCGCGGAATCCCCGACCCTTACGGACCTGACCCGGATCACGGGGCTGTCCCGGCCCACGGTCGAGGGCGTCGTGGAGGGACTGTTCGAGGCCGGACTGGTCGTCGAGTCCGCCCCGGACGGGGCCGAGGCGCGGCGTCAGGGGCGTCCGGCCCGCCGGTTCCGGTTCCGGGCCGAGGCGGGACACCTCCTCGGCATCGAGATCGGCCCGCACCGGGTCTCGGCGTTGTTGTCGGGGCTGGACGGCCGGATCATCGGCGCCGGCTCTCGCGAGGTGTCGGAGACCGCCTGCGCGGACGACCGCCTCGACAAGGTGCGGACCGTGGTCGCCGACGTCCTCCGGCGGACCGGCGTGGCCCGCAGCAGTCTTCGGGCGGTCGGCGTGGGCAGCCCCGGCATCGTGGAGGCCGACGGCACCGTCCGGCTCGGGACCGCGCTGCCGGACTGGACGGGGCTGGCGCTCGGTGAGCGCCTGAGGCGCTCCTTCCGCTGCCCCGTGCTCGTGGAGAACGACGCGAACGCGGCGGCGGTCGCGGAGCACTGGAAGGGTGCGGCCACGGAGTCCGATGACATCGTGTTCGTGCTGGCGGGTCTGAGCCCGGGCGCGGGTTCTCTCATCGGCGGACGGCTGCACCGCGGTTTCGGCGGTGCGGCCGGCGAGATCGGTGCCTTGCACCTACTCGGCCGTGACGTCACACCGGAAAGACTGCTCTCGACAACGGACACACCCCTGGACCCGCTCGACGAGCATGCGGTCGCCGCGGTGTTCGCCAAGGCACGGCGCGGCGACGAGCAGGCCCAGGCCGCCGTCGAACGGTTCATCCAGCGTCTGGTGCACGACGTGGCGGCACTGGTCCTGGCGCTCGATCCGGAACTGGTGGTCATCGGAGGCTGGGCCGCCGGCCTGGACGGGGTGCTGGATCCGCTCCGCGGTGAGCTGGCCCGTTACTGCCTGCGGCCCCCTCGGGTGACCCTGTCGCTCCTGGGCGAGGCCGCCGTGGCCACGGGTGCGCTGCGGCTGGCGCTCGACCATGTGGAGGAGCAGCTCTTCGCCGTGGAGGGAACGGTGACGGCCCGCCGCTGAAGGCGGCGGGCCGTTCGGTGCACGCAAGGAGCGCACGGTCATCCGGTCAGGATGCCTGCTGGGTCCGGTCGTCGTGGCTGATCTCCAGATCGCCCGAGTCACCGAAGGTGAGGCGGCAGGTGTCGGCCCGGTATGTGGCGACGGAGACGGCGGCTGTGCCGCCGGCCGCGAGGTAGCGGGTCGTCACGACGAGGACGGGGGCGCCGGGGAGCCGGTCGAGCTCCTTGGCGTCGTCCGCGCGCGCGGAGCCGAGCTCCACGGAACGGTCCTGACCGTCGAGGCCGAGCCGGTGCAGTTCACGTACGACACTGCGGGCCCTGGCGGGACCGGACGGGGTCTCTATCGCCGAGAGATCCGGAACGGAGGCCGCCGGTACGTACAACAGCTCCGCCGCGACCGCCTGTCCGTGCGTGAGGCGAATCCTGCGCACGATGTGGACGGGCTCGTCACCTGCCACGTCGAGCATCCCGGCCACGGCGGCCGGCGCGGCTGCCGTCCGGCAGTCGGCCGACTGCCAGGCCTCGCCCGCACCGCCCCCGGTCCAGTCGTGCTGAGCGGTGGAGACGGCGACGCCCACGCGCGGCGGGGCGACGGTGGTGCCCACTCCGCGGCGGCGTTGCAGCCTGCCTTCGAGTTCGAGCTGTTCCAGGGCCTGCCTGAGCGTGGCCCGGGCGACGCCGAACCGGGCGGCGAGCTCGCGCTCGTTGGGAAGGATCTCCCCCACCGCAAAGTCCGAGTCGAGTGCCTCACTGAGCACGGTCTTGAGGTGCCAGTACTTCGGCTCCTGCACCGATTCCAGCTGCGTGGTCCCCACCCTGTCCTCCGCAATCGCCCAGCGGCTTTTCCGCGACGTTATTTATTAAAGGTTCCTGTCTTAACGTTGAGACCATAGGACGGCGCACCCCCTTGGTCAAGACCAATCCTCGGGCCACGGGGCCGCGAAGCGGCGATCAGCCGTGCAGCGTTCACAGGACGTTCGCGGAAGGCGGGGCGCAGACAGCACAAAGCCCCACGTCCGGGAGGGTGCGCGGGGCTTCCTTGCCTGCCAGGTCGACCATTCGGTGCGGGCGGCCGGGCACATCACCCGGGGAAATAGACCTATCCGTCACTCTGCAAGCAATGCGGAGTTTCCGTCGACATTAAGGACGATAGACATATATCGGTCGGATCCGTCCCGCGCATCCATCTGGAATGCGAGCGATCGGCCGACCTGTCGCCGCGAAGCCGGCTCGCCGCCGCGCCCGCGTGTCCGGTTCGCGCACCCGCCCCCTTGAACTACAAGCTACTTGGCGGTAATTGTTGCTGACGGAATGTCTGAGCCGCTTGGCAAGGACCCCTCGTGTCGCCTCACCCGGGAGCAACTCCATGGCCACCACGGTCTCGTTCACCGTCGAGTCACCCCGAGGACCGCGGACCGTGTCCGTGGCGTACGAGCGGTCGGGCTCCGGTGAGCCCCTGCTGCTGCTCCACGGCATCGGCCACCACCGGCAGGCCTGGGACCCGGTGATCCCGGTCCTGGCCCTGGAGCGGGACGTCATCGCCGTGGACCTGCCCGGCTTCGGCGCCTCTCCGGGGTTGCCGGATGACGTGGCGTACGACCTGACGACCGTGGCGCCGCTGCTCGGGACCTTCTGTGAGGCGATCGGGGTGGACCGTCCCCACGTGGCGGGGAACTCGCTCGGCGGGCTGCTGGCGCTGGAGCTGGGCCGCGAGAAGCTCGTGCGCTCGGTGACCGCGCTCTCGCCCGCCGGCTTCTGGACGGATCCCGAGCGCCGGTACGCGTTCGGAACGCTCCGCGCGATGCGGCTCGCGGCGGAGTCGATGCCGCTGCCCCTCATCGAGCGGCTGTCCCGGACCGCTGCCGGTCGCACCGTCCTGACCAGCACCATCTATGCCCGGCCCGGGCGGCGCTCACCGGAAGCGGCCGTCTCCGAGACTCTCGCCCTGCGACGGGCGTCCGGTTTCCACCGGACGCTGACCGCCGGAAGGAACATCCGGTTCTCCGACAACGTGCCGGGGCTACCGGTGACCATCGCCTGGGGCGGCCATGACCGGCTGCTCCTGCGACGCCAGGGCATCCGGGCCAAGCACACCGTCCCCGGTGCCCGGCTGGTCCGGCTGCCCGGCTGCGGTCATGTCCCGATGAACGACGACCCGGCTCTGGTGGCGCGGGTGATCCTCGACACCAGCCGCTGAGTCCGCCACCCGCTCGCGGCCCCGCCTGCTCAGGGCCCCCGAGCCGATCGCCACTCCGGCCCCGACCAGGCAGCTGCCCGCCGCCTGCGCGAGGCCGTACGAGCCGGAGCCGACGAGCGGGGCGGTGAGCGCGGCTGCGACGGGGATGAGACCCGAGAACAGCGTGGCCCGCTCGGCTCCGATGCGCTGCATGCCGCGGTACCAGCAGACGAACCCGATCACGGTCACCACAGCGGCCTGCCAGAGCAGCGCGACCGCCTCGCCGGTCGTCGGCACACGCACGAATCCCGCACCGTCGACCAGCAGCCCCAGGACCGTGGACTCCACCGCGGCGATCGCGCACACCGTGGCGGACAGCAGCTTGGGTCCCAGCGGACGCAGCACCGGTACGGCGATGACCGCGAAGCCCACCTCACCGGCCAGCGCACCGACGGAGAAGACGATGCCGGCCGTGTCGGTCTGCCCCCAGCCCTGAACGGTGAACGCGCCGATCGCGACCAGCGCCGCGGCGCCGAGAACGGCGCGGGTCGGCCTGCGCCCGGCCGCCAGCGGCACGAGGACGGCCACGAGGATCGGTGCGCATCCGACGAACACGCCCGGAACAGCCGGCTCCGCGGACCGTTCGGCCGCCAGGACGGCAAGGTTGAAGCCGATCATTCCCACGGCGGCGAGCAGGGCCAGGCGGCCCCACTGCCTGGCGGTGAGCCGACGGAGTACGTCGGCGGGCCGGGGCTCACCGGCCCGGTTCAGCAGGGGCAGGAGCAGCAGGGCGGCGAGGCCGTAGCGCAGCGCCTGCCCCCCGGCGTACGGATAGTCGCCGAGGACACTGTTGGCGGTGAAGGAGGCACCTACGAGGACGGAGGCGAAGGCGGCGAGAGACGCGCCACGCAGATAGGTCACATTCATGGCTTCGACGCTAGGCGCCCGGGCGGTCCGGTTTAAGGTCCACATTTATGACGTCTTCGGGGACCACTTCTACGCCCGGTACGGACGGCGGTGCGCGGGAGTCCGTCTCGGCCGCCTGGGAGCTGCTCCTCCCGGCCGCTTCGGCTCCGGCCCGTGGGCGCGGGCGGGCGCTGCAGTCCGCACTGCGGGAAGCGGTCCGTTCCGGCCGCCTGGCGCCGGGTACACGACTGCCGTCGAGCCGCGCGCTCGCGGCGGATCTCGGCGTCTCGCGCGGCCTGGTCACCGAGGCCTACGAGCAGCTGACCGCCGAGAGCTACCTGCGCAGCGGGCACGGGGCGGGGACATGGGTGAGCGGCTCGGTGCGGGCGGCCAGGGGCGGTGCCCGCGATCTCGCTCCCCGCGCCCCCGGCACACGCGTCGACTTCAGACCGGGCACGCCGGATCTCTCGCTCTTCCCGCGCAGTGCCTGGGCCGCCACCCACCGTTCGGTTCTCGGCCGGCTGCCGCACAGCGCACTGGGCTACCCGGACCCGCGCGGGCTGCCGGAACTGCGTGATGCGCTGGCCGCGCTGCTCACACGGCGCCGCGGGGTGGTGGCCGACCCGGAGCGCCTGCTGGTCTGCTCCGGCGTCGCCCAGGCAAGCACCCTGCTCGGCTTCGTCCTGCACGGACGCGGACTGACCACCGTCGGTGTCGAGGACCCCGGGAGCCCGGAGCACGCCACCCTCTTCTCGTCGGCGGGCCTCTCCACGGAGCGGCTGCCGCTCGATGACGAAGGACTGGCGATCGGACCGCTCGTGCGCTCCGGCGTGCGAGCGGTCGTGACCACGCCTGCCCATCAGTTCCCCACCGGAATCGCGTACTCCGCCGCTCGTCGCAGCCGGCTTCTGGACTGGGCCAGGGAGACGGACGGCGTCATCGTGGAGGACGACTACGACGGCGACTTCCGCTACGACCGAGCGCCCGTCGGCGCCCTCCAGGGCCTCGACCCCGAGCATGTCGCGTACACCGGCTCGGTGAGCAAGTCCCTGGCGCCGGGTCTGCGGCTCGGCTGGCTGCTGGCACCCGCGTCGATGACGGACGAGATCGTCGACCGCAAGCGGACCATGGACATGGGCAATCCGGCCGTCGACCAGGCCGTGCTCGCCGACTTCATCGTCCGGGGAGGCTACGACAGGCAGTTGCGCCGCTGTCAGCGCGCCTACCGGGAGCGTCGTGACGTGCTGACGACCGCGCTCGCCGAGCATTTCCCGGGCGCCGAGGTCAGCGGTATCGCGGCGGGACTGCACGTGATCGCCCGGCTGCCCGAGCGGTACGGTCCCGAGGCCGAGTTCGTGAGCCGCGCGGCGGAGGCCGGAATCGCCCTGCGACCCCTCGACGACTGCCGCGACCCACTGTCCGCCGACGCCTCCGTGAGCCTGGTGATCGGCTACGCACACCTGCCACCGGCGGACATCTCACACGGGGTCCGCCTGCTCGCTGCATGCCGACGAGACGGGCGCTGACCGGGCTCCGGGACCGGCGGGGCGGGCTGCCGGGACCGGCGGGGCGGGACACCGGTACGGACGCCGACCGGACTCCGGCACTGGCGGGGCCGGCTGCCGGGCCAGGC
>NZ_JAELVH010000125.1 GCF_019399235.1 Streptomyces poriferorum
GGGTGGGAGTGAAGGTGGGAGCGGGGTCGGTCGTGGGAGCGAGTCCGTGGACCGTCCGGTCGGATCGGTCGGATCGGTCGGGCCGCTCGGATCGGTCGGACCGGTCGGATCGGTCGGGCCGGTCGGCGGGCTCCGGCGACGGGTCCGCCGTGGGGGCGGCGCAGGCGGCGGCCGCGCGGTGCACGCAGGCCGGGGCGAGGAGGCAGCCGCAGCTGATGGCGTCCGCCGTCGCCACCACGCCACCCGGGGCGTGCAGGCGCAACTCGGTCTCGTCGTCGACCGCGATCGTCACGGTGTCCCCGTCGCGGTGTGTCGGGCGGGCACCGAGCTTGGTGACCGCCGCGTCCAGCCGCTTGCGCAGCCGGGGCGAGAGGTCCTCCACCAATGTGGCCGTGACCTCCGGCGCGACAGGCGGCAACTGAGCGGCAGTCATGCGGTCTTCTCCCCTATCCAGCGGGCCAGTTCGAGTGGGCTGAGGGCCGCCACGGGCATGCCGGCGGCCACGAGCTGCCCGGCGACGCCCGTCGAGTAGCGGGGCCGGCCGGCGTCGTCGAGGCTCGCGCACCCGAGGACGTGGCAGCCGGTGGCCACCAGGGCCCGCACCTCGGCCAGCAGTCCGCCCAGCGGCGCACCCTCCTCGAAGTCGCTGATGACGACGACGAGGGTGCGGCTGGGCACCGCGATCAGGCTGCGGGCGTGCCGTAGCCCGGCGGCTATGTGGGTGCCTCCGCCCACACTCACCTCCAGCAGGAGGGAGAGGGGATCGTGCACATGGCCGGTGAGGTCGACGACCTCCGTGGAGAAGGCCAGGAAATGGGTGCTCAGCGTGGGCACCCCGGCGAGCACGGAAGCGGTCAGCGCCGACCAGATCGTGGACGCCTCCATGGATCCGGAGACGTCGGTGACCAGGATCAGGCGCCAGTCGGCCGACCGTCGCACGCGGCTGCGGAACACCGGCTTCTCGGGGATGACCCGGACCGTTCCGTCGGCCGTCCGACGGGCGGCGGCCAGGTTGGCGCGCAGCGTACGCGGAAGGTCCAGCCGGCCGCCGGGGCGGCGGGTGGGCCGGGGCGACATCGCGCCGGTGAGGGCGGGTCGCAGCCGGGTGGCGAGTTGCCGGGTCAGCTCGTCGACCAGACGGCGGACCAGGGGCCGGAGCGCCGCAAGGCGAGCTTCGGGCAGGCCGCCGGCGTACCGCAGGACCGTCCGGAGCAGTTCCACGGAGGGGGTGGCGGCAGCCGGGTCGAGTTCGGCCAGAACGTCCTGCCGGCCTGTCACGGCTGCTGCGGCGAGGACCTCCTCGCGGATGCCGGGGCCGAACAGCGCCGCCAGTTCCTCGGACCATTCACGGACGCCGGGGAACGACGGTTCCCGGCCGCCGTGCGCTCCGGATCCGCCACCGCGACCGGGCAGGCCGCCACGGGATCCCTCGCCGTGTCCCGCCCCGTAGAGCTCGTCCAGAGCGGTCGCCAGGCGGGCGGCGCCGGACGGCAGTCGGTCGGGGCGCCGGCCGAGCACGAGCCGCCACCGGTCGGCGGGCGCGAGGGTCCGCGCGGGCACGGCCGCCGTGGGGTGTGCGGTGGCGGCATTGGCCTCGGTGGAGGGTGCGGTGACGGGCGTGGCAGTGGGGTGCGTTGCGACGGGCATGGCAGTGGGGTGCGCGGCGGTCGGCGTGGCCGTGGGGTGCGCAGCGGCGGAGTGGCCGGGCTGTGGCGTGGACCGGTCGTCGTGCTCGGGTGGCGGGACGGGCAGGCCCAGGCCCGTCAGGAGCTCGCGGGCCGCGAAATCGGCGACCGTACGGCGGGCCAGCTCGGCCGGGTCGTCCGCGCCGAGGGTGTCCACCCGTTCGCCCAACCGCTCCTCGACGGTGTCCAGCAGGCGGTCCCGGGCGGCCGGGCTCAGGGTGTCGAAGCCACCTCGCAGGGCCGGCAGCCGGGCCAGGAACGCGGTGTCGTCCAGCTCGACGACCCGGTGCAGCAAAGGGTCCAGGGCGCCGACGCCGACGGTCAGGAGCGGGCCCGCCACCGTCAGGACGCCCGTGAGGCGGGCGGTGAGCGCGGCCCGGGCGGTGCTGTCCACGGCTCCGTCCACCCAGGAGGCGACACGCCGCCCGAAGGCCGCGGCCTCTTCGTGGCCCGTGAGCACCCGGACCGCTCCGGCGGCCGCGGCGATCAACGGGGTGCCGTCGGCGGCCAGCCGGGCGAGGGCAGCAGTCAGTCGGATGCCGCCCAACCGGTCGGCCCTCTGGGACAGTTCGAGCAGGGCCCGGGCGTCCTCGGGCTCCTCGGAACCGGTCAGGCCGTCGACCTGGCGGACCGCGGCCGAAGTCAGGAGTTCGGCCGCGTGCGCGGTGTGGGCGGCGCGGGCGGAGGCGGTGGCGTCGGGGGCCGAAGGGTCCCCGGGCGCGGCAGGGCCCGGCAGGTGACCGGCGTCGATGCGATCCAACAGGCCCAGACCTGACAGGAGTTCGGGAAGGGTGCCGCTCGCGGGGAGCACGTCCGCCAGTTCCGTAAGCCGTTCGTCGGCAAGGCCGGGGAGCCCGCACTCGGCGGCCTCCGTGAGGCCGCGGACGACCTGGGCGGCCGTCGGGCCGTCCTCCGCGCGTTCGACCTCGCGCCGCTGCCGCAGCACGCCCTCGGCCGCCTGGGCCGGGGTGACGCCGCGGGCCCCGGCCGCGGTGAGCATCGCGGCCGTCGCAGGCGTCCACCGAACCTGCCAGCGTGTGGTGAGCCCCTCCGTGCCCGCCGCGCCGGCCACGGCCTGCTCCTGCGCGTAAGGGATGCCGCACACCGTCAGCCTGCGCAGCAGCAGTTCGCGGTGGCGGTCCAGGGTGGAACGTGCCGGGTCGAGCCGGAGGTCGCGCGGTGTCCTCTCGCGCGCGTCCTCGGGGCCGGGGAGGGAGAGCGCCGCGGTCTCGGCCTCGACCGCGGGGCCCAGTCCACTGCGCGGAGCGGCGGGCGCGGGCCGTCCGGTGCGGGCTCCGACGAGTACGTGTTCGAGGGCCCGGGCGACGGCGCGGCCCGTACCGTAGGTCTCGCCGCGCCCCAGTACCGTCTGCACGGCTTCCAGGAGTTCACCGCGGCCGGGGGCGGGCAGGTCGCGCAGGCGGGCGAGGTCGCCGGCCACCCGGACGACCTCCCGGCCCTCTGCCGGGCCGTAGGGGTGGCCCCGTTCGCGCAGGGCGGCGCAGACGCGGACCGCGGTGCGGACCAGCGCCTCGTGCAGGGCGGCCGGGTCCCCGGCGGCGTCCAGGACGATGTGCTGCCATTCCGGGTCCCGGATGCCGGCCGGATAGCCGGACCGCGAGTCGAGCAGCGGGTACGTGTACGGGATCAGGGAGACGGTGCACGCCGCCGTCCCGGCAGCGCCGTTCCCGCGGCCGTCCGCGCCCGGATCGGGTGCGGCGGCGGATGCGTCCGCCAACGCGTCGGTGAACGCGTCCGGTGCGGGGTCCCAGGCGGCGGACGGCAGGAGGGCCGGGGTGTGGAAGGCTCCCACCACCACGGCGGGCCGCCGCCCGCTCGCCAGGGCCTTGGCGACATGCCCGCGCATCCATGCCTCGCGTACCAGGTCGGTGCGGTCCACCCCGCCCCGAACCTCGGCCTCGTGGCGCAGCGCCCAGCCGGTGAGCAGGGAGGCGCGGCGGAGCGCCTCGGGTGTCGAACCGGGCGCGAGTGCCTCCACCAGCCGGTCCCACAGGTCGTCGCCGTCCCGGCCGGTGAGCCGGGACCGGAGCGCGTCGGACAACCCGTGCCCGTCCGCCGCTGCGGGGGCGGGGGCCGGGATGTCCGGGCCGCCCCCCGCCCACGCCCGGTCGGCCAGCGGCAGGTCGCAGGCGACGGCCGGGACGCCGTTTCTCGCCGCCCAGCGCAGAGCGACAAGTTCGGGCGAGAAGTCAGCGAACGGGTAGAAGGCCGGGCCCCGTTCACCTGCCGGGCCCGGCCCGGGCCCGTCGGCGGGCACGGCGGCCAGCGCCACCGGGGCCTCGGTCTCCTCGTGGGCGAGCCAGCCCAGCCAGGGCTGGAACTCGGCGGGCAGTTCGACGAGGAGGACGTCGGGGGCCGCGGCGTCCAGCAGCGCCGGGAGGGCAGCCGCCAGCGAGGGCGCGTGGTGGCGCACCCCGATCAGGAACGGCACCCCGGGTCCGGCCGCCGCGAGCGCTGCCACCGCGGCCTCCGGGGTGCCGGGACCGGTCGCCGGGCCCTGCGCCGGGGAAGCGCCCGGCGTACCAGTGGTGGGCTCCACGTCGGCGGTGGACCGCGTCTCGGGGATGGTCGACTCGCTCATCCGTCAGTTCTCCAGCACCGCACGCAGGTCCCACAGGGCACGCCAGGTGGCCGACCCCTGCTCCGCGCGCCTGCGCACCGGCCCGTCCCAGTACCCCAGCAGCCGTGCCGCGTCGGCGGGGTCGTCCTTCCGGACGACGCCGAGCAGATGGCCGGGCAGGAGGGAGAGCACGTCCCGGTCGCCAGGGAAGTAGGCGGCGGCCAGGCCCAGGGCACCCGCGACGGAGACGGCCTCCGCTGTGCTCATGACCGTGGAGGGGCGCTCGACCTCCCAGCCCTCCACGGAGCGGCCCTCGCGCAGGTCACGGAAGGCGATGACCAGCGCTTCGAGGACCGCGTCGTCCACCTGGAAAGCGGCGCCGACGCGTTCGACGGCCGCCCGCGACTGGCGCCGGACGAGCGCGGTCTCGGCGTCCACGTCCCCGATGGGGCCCACGGTCTCGAAGTTGAAGCGCCGCTTCAGCGCGGCGGACATCTCCGAGACGCCCTTGTCTCTCAGGTTGGCGGTGGCGATGAGGGTGAACCCGGGGGCCGCGTGCACCTGGGCGCCCTCGCTGCCCGCGAGTTCGGGGACCGCGATCCGCCGCTCGGAGAGCAGTGACACCAGGGCGTCCTGGACCTCCGGGAGACAGCGGGTGACCTCCTCGACGCGGGCGACGGCCCCCCGGGTCATGGCGGCGAGCACCGGGGAGGGCACCAGGGCCTGTTCGGTGGGGCCCTGGGCGAGCAGCAGGGCGTAGTTCCAGCCGTACTTGAGCTGGTCCTCGGTGGTACCCGCGGTGCCCTGCACGGTGAGCGCGCTGGTCCCGCAGACCGCTGCCGACAGCAGCTCGGAGAGCATGGACTTCGCGGTGCCGGGTTCGCCCATGAGGAGGAGTCCGCGCTCACCGGCCAGGGTGACCACGCACCGTTCGACCAGGGCGCGTTCGCCGACGAACTTCTGCTCGATCACCAGGCGGGGCGGCACCCCGGCTCCGGGCCGGGCGCCCTTCGGCAGCGCCAGTGCCTCGCCCGCGCTGCCCATCACGAAGGTGACGACGGCGCGGGGGGTGAGCAGCCAGCCGGGCGGGCGGGGCCCTGCGTCGTGGGCGGCGAGGAAGGCCAGCTCGGTGGAGTACCGGTCCTCGGGCGGTGTGACCTGGCGGGACTCCTGGCCGGCAGCCGTCGCCCGGTCCGGGACACCGTCCGTGGTGGTGCTGTCCGTGGTGAGGCTGTCCGTGGTGGTGCCGTTCACGGTGGTCGTGGTGTCGTTCGTCATCGGCGGCGGCCCTTCCGGGGTGCGCGGGTGTCCAGTTCCTCGAAGGCGGGGGCGTCGCCGCCGCGGACCCGTGCCCAGGCGGCTGCGAACAGCGCGGGCACGGGGACGTCGGGCAGGGTCCGGGCGGACCCGGCCACGGGGTACAGGTGTTCCTTCCAGGTCTCCAGCGGCAGTCCCGGGGCGCCTCGTTCGAGCCAGCCGCAGGGGAGGAACAGGGTGCGGCCGGCGCGGGAGCGCTTCGCCTCCACGACGAGGCCGGTGGCGGTGAGTTCCGCCCGGGCCTTCTTGATCCGTGCCGGCTTCCACTCGGTCCAGCGGACGCAGTTGCGGTCCGTCGGGTCGGGCAGGGCGAGCAGCATCAGGTACAGCGCGGAGGCGTCCGCGCTCAGGCCGAGAACGTCGGCGGTTTCGGTCACCAGTTCCGGCACCGCACGCGTCGGGTCCTGCGCCGGGTGGTGCGGGGCGCCGTCGGGGGTGCCCGCCGAGGCCAACGCACCGGTCTTCTCGTCCAGCAGGGCGCGCAGGGCGAGCAGATCCCCGGTGCCGTACGGGCCGACGGTGCCCTCGACGAGGCCGAACGCCGGGTCGTCGGGGCCCGCCAGACCGGCCGGGCGGATCAGGAGCTTCTCGTTGTTGGCGTAGCCGGGGGCGAGGAGCAGCGCCGTGCCGGCCCGGACCAGACCGTCGGCTTCGGCGCCGCCGGACTCGGGGAGCCCGTAGGCGGCGCGGACGGCGAGGCCGATCGAGCCCCCCGACTCGGCCCATTCCAGACCGAGGTCCAGCACCAGGTCCGGGTCGGCGAGGCGGTCCCTCAGGGCGGTGAGCCCGACGGGCAGGTGTGCCCGCAGGGGGTGCCCGTACGGCAGCGTGTAGGCGAGGGTGCGCAGGGCGGTCAAGGCCGAGGAGACCGCGCCGCGTGCGCCCGTCCGGTGCAGTCCCGGGCGGCCGGTGCCGTCCGGGACATACGTGCCGTGGGCGAGCCAGGTCCGGGAGCCCGCGTTGAGGATCAGGTCGACGGCCTCCGCGGTGGTGCCCGAGAGGTCGAGATCCAGTTCCTCGGGTACGCGGACGAGGGAGGCCAGGCGCTTCTGCCACACCTCGGCGGCTGCCCGGACGTCGGGGCCCGTGGCCCACAGCTCGGCCGGATCGGCGGGCAGCAGTGCCTGGAGCACTGCGTGCCGGTCGTCCCGGGGCAGGGCGTCCAGCCTTGACTGGGCCGCCTCGAAGACACGTGTCTTCACCTCGAGGAGCGCGAGCGCCTCGGCGCCGGGCTCCTTGACGGCTGCCGACAGCAGTGCGGCGGACTGGAGGGGGCCGATTCCGGTGGCCGTATGGAACGCTTCGGCGGCCTCCGGACGCCAGCGTGCCGGGCCCTGCTCCCGTACCAGGTCGATGAGCCGGGTGAGCCGGTCGCGGTCGATGCCCTGTCGGTGAACGTGCTCGTGGTCCAGGGTGAAGCCGGGGACGGGGCCGAAGGCTCCGGTCGGGTCGTGGTCCAGGACCAGCCAACGTACCGCGTCATTGCGGGAGTTCCATCCGCGGCCGGCGAGGACCACGATGGTGCGGGCGCCCCTGCGCAGCACCTGGCCGAGGCGGTGCACGGTCTCGGGGCGTCCCGATCCGGTCGCCCCTCGGGAGATCGGCTCGACGAGTTCCACCTGCCGGACGGTGCCCGCCGGGTCGGCCAGCGGGCCCGCGGCGAGGGTCTCCAGGAACAGGAGGAGCCCGGTGCGGTGCTCGGGGGAGGTGGTCGCCGAGGCTGCCCGGTAGGCCAGTTCGGGCAGATCGTCGAGAAGGTCGGTCCAGGTCAGCGAGTCAACGGGCACGGTGTACTCGTCCCGCTGCCAGCCGTCCACGGAGGTGAAGGGGACCGTGGACCGGATGGGCGGGCCGAAAGCCGGATCGCCGCCCAGGACATGGTTGACCGCGAGGATCTGCCGGATCACGGTCCAACGGCGCCCGGCTCCCCACCAGCCACCCCGCATCCGCTCGGAGTTCCAGGCCGAGGCCGACTGCAGGGTCATGTCGTCGCCGTGCTCGGGCTCGTGATCGAAGAACATGCCCTTGGTGCGCGCGGTGTTCCGGGGCGTGGCCGGCTCCACGGGCTCGGGCGGTGCCAGGTACCGGGCCGCCGCGACGGCCCGGTACACCGCGTTCCGCACGAGCGCGGTGACGCCCGCGAGAAGCCGTACGTCGGACACCTCGGGCAGTACCCGGGCGACGGCTTCCTCGCTCATTTCATGCGAAGAGGGCCCGGTGTACTCCTCGACGGCCCGGTACGCCTCCAGGTGCCGTTCGACCGCGGCGGCGACCTCCTTGAACAGCTCCCCCGCCCGGGAGTCCGTCAGATTGCGCAGGGCGGTGGATCCCTGCTCGTCCCTCGGGCGCAGGGCGTGCCAGTAGGCGACGGGAGGCACGTACTGGGTTCCCGTCGCGTCGCTCCCACCGCTGGAGCCGGGGGTGACGGACCACAGCTCACCACCGGTGCCGTCGGTGTCCGCCGGGTGCGCTTCGACCGAGCGGTGGTGCAGGGCCACGACCGGCCGGGAACCGCCGGGCAGGGTGAGGGCGCCGAGCGGCACGGACCAGTCGCCGCCGGGTAGCGGGTACGGCAGGGTCACCGTGTGGCCGTCGGGGGTGCCGGCGACGATCCGGTGGCCGTCGGCCGGGGCGGCCGAGCCGGGCTCGGTGACCGTACGACGGACCCAGCGGCCGAGGACCGTGCCGTCCGTACCGAACGGGGTGGCCTCAAGACCGGGCTGGAGCGGCAGCACCTGGCAGTGCTCGGTGAGCAGCCGGGTGTCGTCCCGCACCCCGGACCGGAGGAAGGCGGGGAGGGATGCGCGGCCGTGCGTGCCGCCGGCCGGGTCGTACTCCAGCCACACCCGCTCCGTGCCCTGGTGGCCTTCCCGCCAGAGGCCGGTGCCGTCGGAGATGACGGCGCGCTGGGGCGGGAGGGAGGTGTCGCCCGCGTGCAGGGCCTTGCCACCGGTGGCGCGACCGCCGCCGGGCAGCGGCAGGCAGACATCGTCCGAGGGACCTGAGCCGCCCCAGCGGGGGATCTGCTCGCCGCCGACGGTGAACACCTCGGCGGGACGGTGCGACCAGTAGCCGTGCAGCTTGCCGTCCTCCCACCAGATGACCAGCAACTCTCCGTCGACGTAACGGAAGGCGAGCTGCCGCCAGTGGTCGACGGTGGCGGGCAGCCGCAGGGTGTGCCGCAGCAGAACGCCTTCCGGGCCGACGACGACGGCCCGTTCGAGCGTGTTGAGGATCAGTGCGGGCCAGGCGCCGGTGACACCGACGTCCTTCGACCGGTGGTGCTGCTGACGCGTGGCGGCGGCGGCCTCGGCGGCCAGTTCGGCGTAGGTCTCGTCGAGCGCGGACCAGCCCAGTTCGTCGAGGACGCCGGTACGCAGGGTGGAGGCGAGCAGCGGCACGACATCGTGGGCCTCGAGAAGTCGTACGGCTTCCGGGGCGACGTCCGCGACGACGGTGCGGAACGCCGAGAGCCTGTTGAGGGCGGTTTGCAGCCCGGGGAGCCCTCGCGCGGCCGCGTACTCCTCGGCGCGGCCCGTCAGCCACTCCCCCAGGATTCCGGAGAGCACCGGGTGCGCCGCCAGCTTCGCCATGCCGGCGTCGCTCAGCCGCTGACCGTGTCCGTCGCCGAGACCGCCGACGTTCCGGCTCAGAAGAGCGCGGAAGACCGGCTGTTCGGCGACGGCGGTGAGGTCGCGTGCGCCGGGCGCCTTGTCGATGAGCCACGGGCCGACCGGGACGCCGGCGGGCTGCGCGGTACCCGTGTCCTGGTCGTCGGGCTCGGCGACTGGGACGCCGGAGGCCAGGCAGAGGTCGAGAAGGTCCAGATCGGCGTTGCGCTGCCAGCGGCCCTGGAACAGTTCGACGGGGCGCCCGTCGGCGCGCAGCCGGTCTGTCATCCGGGCGGCCAGTTCGAGGGTCTGCGGGCTGCGGCCCGCGGTGGCCCGGTGGCGCCGGCGGTGGGCCTCCCAGCGGGCGAGCCAGTCCGCCGGGGAGACGGACGGGTCGCCGGCGGCGGGACCGGAGGGAGTGGCGCCGGAGGTGTCCGGGAGAGCCGTCAGCAGGTCTTCGGCGCCGGACTCGGCCAGCAGGGCGAGCCAGCCGCTCTCCCCGTCGGAGTCCCGGCCACTCTCGCTGAAGCTCTCCGGGAAGAAGCCGAGCAGCCGGGCCCGCACTGCCGCGTCCCGTCGGGCGAGCGCGACGAGCGCGGAGCGGTAGGCCGTCCAGAAGGAGGCGGGGGCGCGGACGACTCCCGGAGAGCCGATCAGATCGGCCACCAGGTCGTGTTCGGCGGTCTCACGGTCCAGCCCGGCGGCCTTGACCAGCGCGCGCACGTCCTGCGGCAGCGCCGCGTACGGCGGCATGCCGGCCGCGCAGCGCTCGACCAGCAGACGGCGGTACTGCGCCCAGGCGTCCGCCGGTGCGAGCCGGGCCACCAGGTCCCGTACGTACTGCCTCAGTGCCTTGACGGTCAGTGCGCCGGAGAAGGCGAACTCCAGGAAGACGGCCCGCTGCCGGTCCTCGTCCACGGCCAGCCCGTGCACCCGCTCGGCCTCGCGGGCCTTGCCGAAGAAGGTGGCTGCGTAGCTGGTGTTCTCCGCCTGGAGGAAGAGGCGCGCCACCTGCTCGTAGTAGGTGGGCAGGAAGTGGGGCACGGCACGGCCGAGTCGGGTGCCGAGTGCGTCGAAGCCCTCCTTGGCCGCTCCGGCCCGGGTCCTGGCCTGCCGGCCCAGCCGCTCGATGTCCTTGACCAGGGCCAGGGCGTGGTGCCCGTTGGCCGGGTCGTTGACCAGCGCCCAGGCGGGGAAGCCGAGTGTCTCGCGGCGCACCTGGCCCACGACGGGGGCCTCGGCGGCCCGGGCCAGCCCGAGGAACTCCAGGGCCAGGTCCTCGGCTTCGCCGAGGGTGCCGGGCACGAGCCGGACCACGGGGCGGTCGCCGAGGGCGGTGTGCGTGTAGGTACGGGCGGTCAGCGCGTCGGCGTCGTCCCGGCCGGTGGTGGCGGCCGGGAGAATCGCGCCCGCGTCCAGCAGGGCCGCCGCGCGGGCCTCGTCAGCAAGGGCGGAAGCGGTCTCGCCCCGGCCCTGGGCGGGCAGGAACGCCGCTCCCGCTGCCGTCGTGTTCGCGTTGGTGCTCGCGTCGGTCTTCGCGTTGGTCTTCGCGTTGGTGCTCGCGTTGGTGTTCGTCGTCGTGGTGCTCATGCCGCCCGCTCCTCGTCCTCCACGTCGCGGCCGGCGTAGAGCGCCGCCGCCATGCGCATGCCCTCGGACCACGTGACGGGGCCGACCTCGGCGGCCGTCAGCGGGCGCCCCGAAGGGTCGGTCCAGCCCAGGGGGCCCGTCTCGGTGCCGTACTCGTCGTATCCGTCGTGCTCGCCGATCCAGATGCGTGCCTCGGCGGTGGCGCCGTTCTCGACGACCGGGCAGACCGCGTATCCGCCGCGCGACCGGTACCCGAGCTGAGTGACGCGGCCGTGCAGGAAGCGCAGTTCCTTGAACACCCCGCCGGCGTAGGTGTCCACGGAGGTGGTGTCCGGGGCGAGGCCCGGCGGGCGGCGCCACACCTCGCGGAACAACTGCTCCACGTTCTGGCGCACCCCCAGTTCGACCGCGAACTCCCGCAGCTCGTCGAGGTCTTCGAGGAGGACGGGGTGGGGCACACTGACGACGTCCGGAGTGATGCGGACCGTGTCGCCGTCCAGGTCGACCAGGCCGAGGCCGCGGTCGGGGTCGACATCGCGCAGGAATCCGGCGACCCCGCCGTCCGCGCCGGTGACCACGACGTCCCGCAGGGCCGCCTGCCAGGACGGGTCGGGCCAGACCCGGGCGAGCACGGCCGTGGGAACCGGCAACGAACGCACCATCCACTGCTCGACGTCGGTCAGGCACTGGTGTGCGTGCCGGTCCAGCCACTCGGTCAACTGCCGGAGCCCGACGACCGCCGGGTCGTCCTTCAATCTGGCCGGTACGGACTTCAGCCGCCGGCCCTTCCCGTTGCGGCAGACCACCTTGCCCGCCTCCAGGGCGACTTCGTAGTCGCCCGCCGGAACCCACCCCATGCGCTGTTCTCCCCGTCGTTCCGGACGGCCGCCGAACCGGCGGCACGCTGATGAAACCCGTCGACGGCAACGCACCGTGACGAGTGGGAGAGACTCTAGGCGCCGCCTCTGACAATGAGCTCCGGCCCCTCCGCTTCGCTGCACCGGCCCGCCCCGCGGAAGGGGCCGGCCGGGCCGTGCCGGCCATCACGCGGGGCGGGCGACGCCACGGAACGCGCCGGCAACGGGCCTTGCACACGACGCGAGGCCGGCCGTGAGGCAGTCGTCATCGTCCTGGTTGCTGAGGGGCGGTGGCGCGGGCAGATCCCGGGCGCGGTGGTGCCGCGCGCGGTCCGCCTTCCCGGCAGGTGCCAAGAAGCATCGGGAGAGCACCGGACCGGACGACGCCTGAGGAGCTGTCAGCCTGACAGCCGGGCCTTCCAGATCTCCTCGCTCGGCCATTGCCGGGCCCAGTCCGCGGGAACTTCGGCGTAGTCCCTGTGCGCGGGCCGGGGCGCCTGAATCTCGATCAGGTCTTCCACGACGAAGCCGCAGGACCGCAGGAGACGAAGCATCTCCCCATGCGGCAGGACGAACTGCACGTGATTCTGCGAGTCCAGCCGAGTCAGTCCGAACTGGCTGCGGAGCAGCGTGGTGGACGCCGGTCCTTCGGGCGGTGCGCACAGCGCGAACAGCGCGGAGTACCGCATGAACACCAGATGACCTCCGGGAACCAGGAGCCGGGCCGCCTCGGGGATCCACTGGTACGGGTCACACCACAGGGAGGC
Organism: Streptomyces poriferorum; assembly: GCF_019399235.1. Lineage (GTDB taxonomy): Bacteria > Actinomycetota > Actinomycetes > Streptomycetales > Streptomycetaceae > Streptomyces > Streptomyces poriferorum. Next base: position 12,409 of record NZ_JAELVH010000125.1, read on the forward strand.
GCCGTACTCGCTGATGGCCAGATCGAACGTGTTGTCCTCGTAGGGCACCGTCTCGGCGTTGCCCAGGACCAGGGGGAAGTCGATGCCGAACTCCGCCTGCATAGCGCGCGCAGTGGCGAGCTGCTGCTCGGAGACGTCGATCCCGACCGGGAGCGCTCCGCCTCTGGCCAGCCAGGCCGACACGTAGGCAGTCCCACAGCCGAGCTCGATGGCGCGCATCCCGGACATGCCGTCCGGAAGCACGGAGACCTGGGACTCGGGGGTGGCCCACAATCCCCAGCGCGGTTCCTCCTGCGCCCAGTGGTCGCGGGCCAGCGGCCCGTGCCAGGCAGCCGCCTCCTCGTCCCAGTAACGTCGGTTCTGCTCCAGATGGTCCCCGGGGCTGCCATGAGTCATGGAGGCATTCGATCGAAGCCGCGGAGGTTCCGGCAACGGAATTTCGGCTGGACGGAAGTCCGGCCCGCTCGCCCGCGGGCTGGACGGAAGTCCGGCCCGCTCGCCTGCGACCCTCGACAGGCCGTTCTTCGCGCGGCAGGGTCAACGTCTCTCGGGTCCTGTGGACTTCGGCTTCTGCCATCGCTTCTCGATGGAGGCCCGCCCGGAACGACCGGTACAGTGCGCGCCGGCAGTCTGGATTACCTGAGGATGGAAAGCGTGACCGACACCAGCGAAGCCCGATCCGCGGACGGTGCAGCGCATGCGACGCAACAGAGTCGACTGCGCCGCCTGATGCGCTACATCCCTTTGATCGCTCCCGTCCTGCTGTGGGCTGTGCCCTGCTGGGTGCTGCTGCACGCCGGCCAGCACTGGCCGATCCCCGTGGCGCTGGGCTGCACCGCCCTGTTCGCCCTCGGCCCGGTGACCATGCCGCTCGCGATGGCGCGCGGCCACGGCCGGCGTCAGCAGGACTGGGCGGCGATCATCGGGGACACCCTCCTCGGGGCCGGCTGGGTCCTGTTCACCTGGTCCGTCCTGCTCGGCGTCCTGCTGCGTCCCGCCCTGACCCTGGCGGGCGTGGGCGACGGGCAGAACAGGGCCAGGATCGTCACCTGGGCGGTTCTCGGCGTAGCCACCGTGCTGCTCGCCTGGGGGTACGCCGAGGCCCGCCGGGTGCCACGCGTGCGCGAGCTCGACGTGGAACTCCCGCGGCTGGGGGCCGGTTTGGACGGCACGCGCGTCGCCCTCATCACCGACACCCACTACGGGCCGCTCGACCGCGCACGCTGGTCGGAGCGGGTCTGCGCGAAGGTCGACAGCCTGGAGGCCGACCTGGTCTGCCACACCGGCGACATCGCGGACGGCACCGCCGAACGCCGCCGCGCCCAGGCCGTTCCGCTCGGCACCGTGCAAGCCACCCGGGCCCGGGTGTACGTCACCGGGAACCACGAGTACTACAGCGAGGCCCAGGGCTGGGTCGACCTGATGGACGAGCTGGGCTGGGAGCCGCTGCGCAACCGTCATCTGCTGCTCGAACGCGGCGGCGACACCCTGGTGGTGGCCGGCGTGGACGACGTCACCGCCGAGTCCTCCGGCCTGGCCGACCACCGCGCCGACCTCGCCGGAGCGCTGGACGGCGCCGACCCTGACCTGCCCGTCCTGCTCCTGGCCCATCAGCCCAAGTTCGTCGGCCGGGCCGCAGCGGGCGGCATCGACCTCCAGCTCTCGGGTCACACCCACGGCGGACAGATCTGGCCCTTCCACCACCTCGTGCGCATCGACCAGCCCGCCCTCGCCGGCCTCAGCCGCCACGGCACCCGCACGCTCCTCTACACCAGCCGCGGCACCGGCTTCTGGGGCCCGCCGTTCCGCGTCTTCGCCCCCAGCGAGATCACCCTGCTCGTACTCCGCTCCCCGCAGCGGCCTTCCGGGCCGCCCGCATGAGCAAGGCGCTGGACGCACCTGTCCGACCGGGCTCCGTGTGAGGTGGAGGGCCCGGATGAGCGTGAGTACCGGCACATCGCCGTGCGTCCCCACAACAGGCTCCGCTCCCTCGTGGGTGAGGGTCTCGACCTGCCCGTCGGCGGTCAGACCTGTTCGAAGTGGAACGCCTTGATGAAGCAGTCGCGGGGCTGGGCGACAGCGAAGAGGATGCACTCCACGAGTGACTGCGCGGTGAGCGCGTCCTCCGCTCCGCGCGGTGTGGTCTCCCACTCCTCGGAGAGCGGGTCAGGATTGGCGAAGTCGGGCGGGTAGAGGGACATCACCCGTACACCCTGGGGCCGCAGGCGCTTGGAGAGGATCTCGGCGAAACCTGCCTGGGCGCTCTTGGCCGCGTAGAAGGCGTCGTGCGCGTCCGAGCGGTGATGGCCCGCCGCTCCGCAGGCGGAGACCATGGTCACCACGTCCGGCTTGTCCGAGTTGAGCAGGAGCGGGAGGAAGTTCTTCACTGTGAGAACGGTTCCCGTGGCGCCGGACGCGATCGTGTCCGCGATGTCGGCGTCGGAAGCGGAATCGAGGTCCGGGCCTTCGAGGTAGCGCGAACCGTTGTTGATGAGCACGTCGATGTGACCGGTGTGCCGGGCGACCCCGGCAGCGAAGTCCCGGATCGAAGCGGGGTCCGTCAAGTCGCAGGAGAAGGCGTGGACCTGCTGCTGCCCCCGGTCGCGAATCTCGTCCCGAACACGCTCGGCCGCGGCGAGGCTCCGGGCGGAGAGGAAGACCTCGGCCCCGAGGTCCGCGAGGCGGATGGCCAGGGTGCGGCCGAAGTCGCGGCCGGCGGCCGTGATGACCACGCGGTGGTTGTCGAATCTCATGTCGTCACTCCTGCTTCGTGGATGACCTTCCGGTCCTGGTCCCCGTGGTGGTCCGTCGCCGTGGTCGTGGTCTGCATGATCGGGATGTACGTGCTCTTCCCCCTGAACCATGCGCTGGTGCTCGTCGCCATCACACCGATGGCACTGCTCGCGGTCGGGACGGGCGCCGACTCCGTGGCCGCCCTCACTGCCGACCGGTTCTCCGACACCGTCATCGGCGCCCTCACCGCCGTCGCGGTCACCTGGGGCACCAGCTGGTTCTTCCCGCGCCGCCTCGTCCGCGCTCAGTCCCGGCGTGCCGAGGCAGCCATCGCCGCCGTCAGGCGGACCAATGCCGCAGGGGCCGCTTCCGCCCCGGAAGGCCGCCGCGCCCTCGTGGAACTGCAGTACGAACTGATCCACCACCTCAGCGTCCTGGACCGGGCCGTCGCCGACGACCCCCGCCTGGCCGATCTCGCCCCCGCCGAGGACCTGCTCACCGGACAGGGCCACGCGGCCCTTGGCCACGCCTGGCGCAGCCACCCCGCACCCCAGCCCGTCACTCCCCACGGGCCTTCCGGCAGCCTGTCAGGACTGAGTGCGCCGCGAGGGGCCGGCATTCGTGTCCTGGGGCGTGTCCGGCCGGGGCGCTGTCATGTCGAGCAGGAGCATGGCGTCGTGATCGGGGGATCCGGGTTCGGCGGTATAGACGCCGAGTCGCTGGCCCGGTGTGCCTTCGAGGTTCATGCTCTGGCCGCTGAGGGTCAGCTCGCCGACCTGGGGGTGGTGGAAGGTCTTCTCGGTCTTCTTCCGGCCGATGACGTCGTAGCGTTCCCACAGTCTGGCGAAGTCGGTGCTCTTGAGGAGGAGTTCGCCGACCAGGCTGGTGAGGTCGGGGGCGTCCGGATTGATTCCGGCTTCGGCCCGCAGGCGGGCCACGCAGCCCCGGACCTGGGTGTCCCAGTCGGGGAACAGCTGCCGCGCCGTGGGGTGGAGGAAGAAGTAGCGGGCCAGGTTGCGCTGCTTGGCGGGCCAGTCGGCGATCCCCGCGTACAGGGCCAGACCGCCGGGGTTCCAGGCCAGCAGGTCCATGCTGCGGCTGAGGATGTAGGCGGGGCTGGGGCGCATCGTCTCCAGCAGGAGCTTCAGGTGCGGGCGGACCGTGCGGCTCGGCGGGGACGGGGGCTCGGGAGCGTGGTGGGCGGCCCGTACGGCGAGCTCGCGCAGGTGATGGTGTTCGTCGTCGTCGAGGTGCAGGGCGCGGGCGAGAGCGTCGACGACCGCGGGGCTGGGCCGGGTTTCCTTGCCACGCTCGATGCGCGTGTAGTAGTCGATGCTGATCCCGGCCACCGTGGCCAGCTCCTCGCGCCGCAGTCCGGGAGTGCGGCGCACGCCGGGGCCGCGGGTGAGGCCCGCGCTCTCGGGGCTGGTCTGATTGCGACGGGCGCGCAGGAATCGCGCCAGTTCGTCGCCGCTGGTGTGCTCGGCTGCCATGACTCCATTCTCGCCCGCCGGCCACCGGGGCGGCGGGCGCCAGGGGGGCCGTGTCACACCCCCGCTGACCGCTCCCCGGCAAAACCCGGCCTGCCTGTACGGCCCGTGTGGGGGCAGGGTGGATGACGTCACCCGCTCACCGCGGACTCTCCCGGTTCCTGCCTGCCGCCCGCGTGTGAGCCGGAGGACGTGCGCTGCCGCACAGCAGACTGAAGAGAAATACACAGAAGGGCTGAAGATCTGTGAAGTACATCAAACTGCGCGACCTGGAAGTCTCCCGGATCGGACTGGGCGCCATGGGCATGTCCCACGGCTACACCGGGTCCGGTACGGACGAGGCTGAGTCGATCCGGACCGTTCACCGAGCGATGGAACTCGGCGTCACCCTGATCGACACCGCGGAGATCTACGGCCCGTACACCAACGAGGAGCTCCTCGGCCGGGCGCTGAAGGGCCGCCGCGACAGGGTGGTGCTCGCGACGAAGTTCGGTCTCGTCTCACACGCCGGTGCGGGTGCCTGGAACCTGGACAGCAGCCCGGCCAACATCCGCACCGCCGTCGAAGGCTCGCTGAAGCGCCTGGGCACCGACCACATCGACCTCTATTACCAGCACCGGGTAGACCCGGGCACTCCCATCGAGGAGACGGCGGGGGCGGTGGGCGAGCTGGTCGCCGAGGGGAAGGTTCGTGCGTTCGGCCTGTCGGAGGCCGGCCCGGACACCATCCGCCGTGCGCACGCCGTCCATCCGGTCAGTGCCGTCCAGTCGGAGTACTCCCTGTGGACCCGGGGTGTGGAGGACCGGGTGCTGCCGGTGCTGCGTGAGCTGAACATCGGCCTGGTGCCGTTCTCGCCGCTCGGCCGCGGGTTCCTCACCGGCACGATCCGTTCCGCCGACCAGTTCGACAAGGACGACTTCCGTCGCGACAACCCCCGCTTCACCGGTGAGAACTTCGAGCGCAACCTGCGCCTGGCCGACGAGGTCAAGGCCATCGCGGCGACCGCCGGCGTCACACCGGCGCAGATCGCCCTGGCCTGGCTGCTCGCGCAGGGCGACGACATCGCCCCGATCCCCGGCACCAAGCGCGTGACCCGGGTGGAGGAGAACACCGCGGCCGACGCCGTCGAACTGACCGCCGAACAGCTCGACACGCTCACCGCCCTGCCCCCCGCCGCGGGCGACACCCACACCGAGGCCCAGCAGCGGATGCTCGAACGC
>NZ_JAELVH010000126.1 GCF_019399235.1 Streptomyces poriferorum
TCGGCGGCGGCGTGCAGGGCTGCGCCGTCCTCGGCGAGCAGCGCCTTGTTGGCGGAGACGACGCTCGCGCCGTGCTCGAAGGCGGTGGTGATGAGCGTGCGGGCCGGCTCGATACCCCCGATGACCTCGATGACGACGTCGATGTCGCCCCGTTTGACCAGGGCGGTCGCATCGGTGGTGATCAGCGCGGGGTCGATGCCCTCGCGGACCTTGGAGGGCCGGCGCACGGCGACGCCGGCGAGCTCCACCGGTGCGCCGATGCGCGCGGCGAGGTCGTCGGCGTGCGTCGTCATGATGCGGGCCACCTCTGAGCCGACCACTCCACAGCCCAGCAGCGCCACCTTCAGCGGACGCGTACGCATCATCCGACCTCGTTTCCTTTACATCTGATGTGTGAACCAGTCTCACTCACCGGACGGGCGTTTCCGCCACCCGTCCGGATCCTGAGATGTTTAGCGGGTTCCGGGGGTGTCCCCCCGGAAATAAAGCATCAGCCGACGTCGAGACGCAGAAGATCTTCCTCCGTTTCGCGCCGGACGATGACCCGGGCCTGTCCGTCGCGCACGGCGACGACGGGCGGGCGCAGGGAATGGTTGTAGTTGCTCGCCATGGCGCGGCAGTACGCACCGGTCGCGGGGACCGCGATCAGGTCGCCGGGGGCCAGGTCGGACGGCAGGAACGCGTCCTTGACCACGATGTCACCGCTCTCGCAGTGCTTGCCGACGACCCGCACGAGCATCGGTTCGGCGTCCGAGGTGCGCGAGACGAGGGCGACGCTGTACTCGGCGTCGTACAGCGCGGTGCGGATGTTGTCCGACATGCCGCCGTCGACGCTGACGTACGTACGCAGCCCCTCCAGGGGCTTGATGGTGCCGACCTCGTACAGCGTGAAGGCCGTGGGCCCGACGATAGCGGGCCCGGAAGTCGGACTCGTCGAGGAAGTAGGCCGGGGTGCCGAACTCCTCGGCCAGCCGGGCGACTCCGATCCCGCCGACGGTCAGGGCACCGTGCTCGTCCCGGGTGACCGTGCGGGCCCAGACCTTCTCGTCCAGGGCGTTGAGGTCCTCGGCGGGCGCGGTGTAGTGGCCCTCCGTCATGACGTCGGCGTGACGGGGCCCGGCGGGGTGTGCGGATCGGCTCATCGTGATGCTCTCTCGGGTCTCTCAGAGGTGTCGGGGTGCGCTGATACCGAGCAGGGACAGGCCACCGGCCAGCACCGTCCCGGCGGCCTCGGCGAGGGCGAGCCGGGAACGGTGGGCGGCCGAGGGTTTCTCGTCCCCGACGGGAAGCGGTGAGGCAACGTCGTGGAAGTCGAGGAGGGCGCGTGCGACCGCTTCGAGGTGCCGGGCCAGCCGGTCGGGAGCGCGGTGGCGTGCGGCGGCGAGCAGCGCGGCGGGGTGGTCGGCGAGGAGGGCGAGCAGCGCGTCCGCCTCGGCGCCTGCGATGCCGGGGGCCTCCTGGCCGGGGACGCTCGTGAAACCGAAGAGTGCGGCACCGTGGGTCAGCGCGTGGACGCGGGAGTGTGCGTAGCGGACCAGGAACAGCGCGTTGCCCTCGCCCTGGACGAGGAGGTCGTCGCCGAGGGGCGCCCGGTCGTGCCCGGCGGGCCGCAGCAGACCCCAGCGGGTCGCGTCGGGCCCGAGCCGGCGGAGCAGCTCCCCCGCGGTGGCGCCGGCGGGGACGGGCCGTATCTCCGTGGCGGACGGGTCCTCGCCGTCGCCGACGATCCCCAGCCGCGCCCAGTCCGGGTCGGGCGCCCCGTCGCAGCCGATGTGTACGCGCGCGCCCTGCGCCCGTGCGAGCCTGCCCACCGCGTCGGCGGTGACGGCGGCCCGGACCTCGCTCGCGTGGCTGAATCGCAGCAGGTCCCCGGCGAGCGCGTCGCCGTGCCCGTACCGCGGCCCCTGCTCGCGCACCCGGGACATCAGCGCCCCGTACGCGTCGGCGGAGCCGTCGAGCGTGAAGTTCAGGAATCCGGGCCCGGTGATCTCGACCCGCCCGATGCCGGGCGCCCCGGCGACCCGTTCCCGCAGGATCTCGGCCACTTCCCGCGCGGACAGGGCGGCGGGCCCGGCCAGCTGGAGCGCGACGGCACTGGCGTAGTCACCGCGTCCGCCGGGCCGTGTCCTCTCCACCCGCACGCGCGCGGGCACGGGCGCGTGCAAGGCGTTCTCGTCGACCGCGCGGCGCACGGCGCGCAGCACGGTCAGGGAGAGATCGGCGGGGGTCACGGGACAAGCGTATGGGAGGAAGGGGGGCCTTTCGCCAACGCGTTTCGCCATCCGGTCAGCCGGCGGCACTCTCCGCCCGTCCGGCCCCCTGCCTGCCGTCGAGCACCGGCGGCCGCCCGCGCTCCATCAACTGCCGTACGACCCGCACCAGCTCGCTCGGCTCGAAGGGCTTCGCCAGGAACGCGTCGACTCCCGCCGCGACACCGTTGTCCACCTCGTACGGCGTGCCCGCGCTGATGATCGCCACGGGCAGATGCCGGGTGCGTGGGTCGGAGCGCAGCCTGGTGGCCGTCTGGAGACCGTCCAGCCGGGGCATCACGACGTCGAGCGTGATCACGTCGGGACTGACCCGATGCACCAGATCCAGACACTCGACACCATCGGCCGCGGTCACGACCTCGAAGCCCTCCAGCTCGAGATTGACCCTGATCAACTGCCGGATGACCTTGTTGTCGTCGACAACAAGCACGCGGCCGCATGCCCCTGACACTCTTCGAGAGTAGGCGGGGCGGAGCGGCTGCGTCCGGGTTTTGCCCACTTCCGCCCCCGGACGGGTGGGGCGGGGGGTGGCCGGATGTGCGTGCGAGTGCGGAGGATGCATGTGCGCCGAGGCATGCAAAAAGGCTCTGGTCAGCATTTCTGCTGGCCAGAGCCTTGATTCCGGAAGTGCCCCCGGCAGGATTCGAACCTGCGCACCCGGCTCCGGAGGCCGATGCTCTATCCCCTGAGCTACGGGGGCGTATCGCTGTGTTGCTCGGCGACGGGTGAAACACTACCAGCTTCCACGGGGTGTCCGTGAACAGGTATTTCCGCGTCGCGGCGATGTGCCCGGGCACCCCGGGCACATCGCCGCGTACCGCGTCAGCTCACCGGCAGCCCCGGTGCCGGATACCCGTCCATCAGGTCCTTCACCTCGGCGCGCACCGTCGTGACGACGGACTCGTCGCCGGTGCGGGCGGCGTCGGTCACGCGGGCGATCCAGGCCGCGACCGTGGCCATCTCCGAGGCGGGGATGCCCCGTGACGTCAGGGCGGGGGTGCCGATGCGGATGCCCGAGGGGTCGAAGGGTTTGCGGGGGTCGTAGGGGACGGTGTTGTAGTTGACGACGATGCCGGCGCGGTCCAGGGCCTTGGCCGCGGTCTTGCCGGGGACCTCCTTGTTCGTGAGGTCGATCAGGAGGAGGTGGTTGTCCGTACCTCCCGAGACGAGGTCGAAGCCGCGGGCCGCCAGTTCCTCGCCCAGGGTGCGGGCGTTGGTCACCACGTCGTGGGCGTAGGTACGGAAGGCCGGCGCGGCGGCTTCGCGCAGGGCGGCGCCGATGGCCGCCGTGGTCTGGTTGTGCGGGCCGCCCTGGAGGCCGGGGAAGACGGCGCGGTCGAGGGCGCGGGCGTGTTCGGCCCGGCTCAGCAGCATCGCGCCGCGCGGGCCGCGCAGGGTCTTGTGGGTGGTGGTGGACACCACGTCCACGTGCGGGGCCGGGGAGGGGTGCGCGCCGCCGGCGATCAGGCCCGCGATGTGGGCGATGTCCGCGACGAGGACCGCGCCCACCTCGCGGGCGATCTCGGCGAAGCCGGCGAAGTCGATCTCGCGGGGGACGGCCGTGCCGCCGCAGAAGATCAGCTTGGGCCGCTCGGCGAGGGCCAGGTCGCGGACCTCGTCCAGGTCGACGCGGCCGGTGTCGCGCCGCACTCCGTACTGGACACCGTTGAACCAGGTGCCGGTGGCCGAGACGCCCCAGCCGTGGGTGAGGTGGCCGCCCATCGGGAGCGACATGCCGAGCACGGTGTCCCCGGGCTTGAGGAAGGCCAGGTAGACGGCGAGGTTGGCCGGGGAGCCGGAGTAGGGCTGGACGTTGGCGTGGTCCATGCCGAAGAGCGCCTTGGCCCGTTCGACGGTGAGGGTCTCGACCTGGTCGATGATCTGCTGGCCCTCGTAGTACCGCTTGCCGGGGTAGCCCTCGGAGTACTTGTTCTGGAGGACGGTGCCGGATGCTTCGAGCACGGCCGCGGAGACGTAGTTCTCACTGGGGATCAGGCGGAGGGTGTCGGCCTGGAGTTGTTCCTCGGCGGCCACCAGTGCGGCGAGTTCGGGATCGGCTGCCGCCAGGGCGGGGTGGCGGGGGTGCGAGGGTACGGATGCGGTCACGGGATCCTCCCGGGTCGGCCGCTCGCTGCGGCATGGACCCGGATGCCCAGGCGGACGGCTCTCCGGAGATGACGCCCCGGGCGGGCCCGGGGTGTGCCGCTCCCTCGTGGTCGATTCCACTGAGCACCCCGGCAGGGGCGCGCGCCAGTCGCAGCGATTCGTACCCTACTCGGCGGCGGGGTCATGGGCCCGGAATTGCCTCGGCCCGGGGAGGCGGCCGTGGTGACAGGCGCCCGCATCATTCGGATCTATCGGGAGCCACCGGGCGGCAAGGCCCCATCCTCGGCCAATCGGCGCGAACTCCCCTGCACGAAGAAGCCTTTGGCTCATTCTTGGTCATTGCATGCCCCCTACATGAGGTGTTCCTCGCCAGAGTGGCGCATTGCATGCGCACAACATTCGGCACATGCGCCACACGCGAGACCCAGATCGCAGGGGGTTGTTTTGAGAATCAGCCGCACCCGACGACGCGCCGCGCTGAGCATGGCGGCGACGCTGCCACTGCTCGCCGGAGCGCTCACCCTCGGGATAACCGACGCCAGCGCGGATTCCGCGACGGGTGGCCGGGACGCGCTGCAGGGCACCAAGCCGGCCTGGGCCACCGCCACGGCCGATCAGGGGGCCACGGCCGACAGCGGAAAGGTCGCCGTCCGGGTCCACCTGGCCGGACGGGACGCGAAGGGGCTTGCGGCCTACGCGGCCGCCGTGTCCGACCCGCAGTCGCCGTCGTACGGGAAGTATCTGAGCGCCGCACAGGCGCAGGCGCGGTTCGGGGCCACCCAGGACCAGATCGACCGGGTCAGCCAGTGGCTGGAGGCCAGCGGGCTGACCGTCACCGGCGCCAACCAGCACTACGTCTCGGCCACCGGTGAAGTGGGGCAGACCGAGAAGGCGTTCAGCACTCAGCTGCGCAACTACCGCAAGGGAAGCCGCACCTACCGTGCCCCCGCCTCCACCGCCTCCGTGCCCGCCGCGCTGAGCGACGCCGTGCTCGCCGTCTCCGGTCTGGACAACGCGCCGCACAAGTCGAGTCACGACGAGGTGCTGCCGCCGCCGGACGCGGTGTTCCGCAACTCCGGACCGTCCTCCTCGTACTTCGGGTCGAAGACCGCCTCCACCCTGCCGAGCGCCTACGGGGCCAAGGTGCCGTACGCCGTCAAGGGGTACACCGGCAAGCAACTGCGCTCCGCGTACGGGGCCGGCGGCTACACGGGCCAGGGGGTCACCGTCGCCATCACGGACGCGTACGCCTCCCCCACCATCGCGAAGGACGCCGCCCAGTACGCGAAGCGCAACGGCGACGCGCCCTACCGCCGCGGTCAGTTCAGCCAGGTGCTGCCGGACGACTACACGAAGACCGAGGAGTGCGGCGCGTCCGGCTGGTACGGCGAGGAGACCCTCGACGTCGAGGCCGTGCACGCCGTCGCGCCCGCCGCGGACATCGTGTACGTGGGCGGCGCGTCCTGCTACGACAACGACCTGCTGGACTCGCTGAACAAGGTCGTCGACCACCGCCTCGCGGACATCGTGTCCAACTCGTGGGGCGACGTCGAGGCCAACCAGACGCCCGACCTGGCGCTCGCCTACGACCAGGTGTTCAAGATGGGCGCGGTCGAGGGCATCGGCTTCTACTTCTCCTCGGGCGACGACGGCGACAACGTCGACTCGACCGGCACCAAGCAGATCGACGTCCCGTCGAACTCCGCCTGGGTGACCTCGGTCGGCGGTACGTCACTGGCCGTCGGCAAGCACGACGCGTACCAGTGGGAGACCGGCTGGGGCACGCTGAACGCCCCGCTGGCGGCGGACGGCAGGAGCTGGGCCGGGTTCCCCGGGGCGTACACCTCCGGCGCGGGCGGCGGCACCAGCTCCACGGTGAAGCAGCCGTCCTACCAGCGCGGCATCGTGCCGGACTCGCTGGCGAAGGCGAACGGGACGACCCGGATGCGGACGGCCCCGGACATCGCGGCCGTCGCCGACCCGAACACCGGCTTCCTGGTGGGCCAGACGCAGACGCTGCCGGACGGATCGCTGGGCTACGACGAGTACCGCATCGGCGGTACGTCGCTGGCGGCGCCGGTCATCGCCGGTGTCCAGGCCCTGGCGCAGCAGGCGCAGCACGGGCGCCCGATCGGTTTCGCCAACCCGGCGATCTACGCCCGCTACCACTCGAAGGCGTACCACGACGTGACGGACCACCCGCTGGGTGCCGGCCGTGATCTCGCGGTCGCCCGGGTGGACTTCATCAACGGCTACGACGCGGCGGACGGGCTGCGGACCTCGGTGCGGAGCCTCGGCAAGGACGCCTCGCTGTCGGCGGTGCGTGGGTACGACGACGTGACGGGAGTCGGCACGCCGGCCTCCGGCTATGTGAGCTCGTACCGCAGGCGCTGAACCTGCGGGGCGGGATGTGAGCCGGCCGTCGCGGGGGTGATCCCCCGCGGCGGCCGGCTTGTCATGCGGAGGCCCGTTTGCGGGTGGCCGTCTTCGTGCCGCTCTGCTTCTTGGCCGCCGTCTTCTTGGACGTCGTGCTCTTGGACGTGCCGGACTTGGACGCACCGGCCTTGGACGCGGTCTTCTTCGCGCCGGACCCGCTGCTGGACGCGCTCTTCTTCGCCGCCGGTCTGCCGCTGCTCGCCGTGGACTTCTTCGCCCCCGAGGACTTGGGCGAGGACGCGGACTTCCGGGACCCGCTGGAGGAGGAGCGCGACACCGACTTGCCCATGGGTGTCCGGTGCGTGGTGGAGGCCGAGGGCTTGCGGTCGGCGAGCGAGGTGACCGACGCCTTCTCCTCCTTCGCCCCGCTCCCCTCGCCCCCGTCCTCGCCGCGGGCCTCCTTCGCCGCCCGGACGCTGCTCTCCAGGGCCGCGAGAAGGTCGATGACCTTGCCGCCACCGGCGCCGCCGGTCTCGGGCTGCTCCAGGGTCTCGCCGGAGGCCTTGGCCGCGATGAGTTCCTCGACCGCCTCGCGGTAGTCGTCGTGCAGCGAGTCCATGTCGACCTCGCCGAGCGTGTCCATCAGCGCGTCCGCCAGGTCGAGCTCGGCGTCGCGGACCGACACGTCGCTCTCCGGGGCGACCCCTTCGGGGGCGCGGATCTCGTCCGGCCAGAGCAGTCCGTGCATCGCGATCACGTCGTCGACCACCCGCAGCATCCCCAGGCGCTCCCGCCCGCGCAGCGCGTACTTGGCGAGGGCCACCTTCTGGCTCCGCTTGAGCGCCTCGCGCAGCAGGGTGTACGGCTTGGCGGCCGGCACCCCGTTGGCGGACAGGTAGTACGCCGCGTCCATCTGGAGCGGGTCGATGGAGTCGGCCGGCACGAAGGCGACGATCTCGATCGTCTTGGCGGTGGGCAGCGGAAGCGAGCCGAGGTCCTCGTCGGTGATCGGGATCATCGAGCCGTCCGCGTCCTCGTACGCCTTGCCGATGTCGGAGGCGGTCACCTCCTCGCCGTCCAGCTCACACACCTTGCGGTAGCGGATGCGGCCGCCGTCGGCGGCGTGGATCTGGCGGAAGGAGATCGAGTGGTTCTCGGTGGCGTTGACCAGCTTGATCGGGATGCTGACCAGCCCGAAGGAGATGGCGCCGTTCCAGATGGACCTCACCGGTCACCCCTTACGTGCGTTACATCCGTATAGATCAGTATTTCATGTGATTCTTATCGTATGACGCCGATCACCGTGGTGGAGGGGCGGCGGGTGCCGCTCAGCAACCTGGACAAGGTGCTGTATCCGGCCACCGGCACCACCAAGGGCGAGGTGCTGCACTACTACGCGGCCACTGCGGCCGAGTTCCTGCTGGCGCATCTGCGGGACCGGCCCCTTTCCTTCCTGCGCTATCCGGACGGGCCGGACGGGCAGTTGTTCTTCACCAAGAACCCGCCGCCCGGTACGCCGTCCTGGGTACACACCGCCCCGGTGCCGCACCACGAGAAGGAGCAGGCCCGCCAGGTCGTCGTCCAGGACCTCGCCTCGCTGATGTGGGCGGCCAATCTGGTGGTGGAGTTCCACACCCCGCAGTGGCGGGCCGAGGCGCCGGGGACGGCGGACCGGATGGTGTTCGATCTGGACCCGGGCGCGCCCGCGACGGTCGTGGAGTGCTGCACGGTCGCCCTCTGGCTGCGGGAGCGACTGGCGGCCGACGGGCTGGAGGCGTACGGGAAGACGTCCGGGTCCAAGGGGCTGCATCTGCTCGTACCGGTGGAGCCCACCGCCTCCGAGCGGGTGTCGGCGTACGCGAAGACGCTCGCCGTCGAGGCGGAGAAGGAGCTTCCGGATCTGGTGGTGCACCGGATGAGGCGGGCACTGCGGCCGGGCAAGGTGTTCGTCGACTTCAGCCAGAACGCGGCGGCGAAGACGACGGCCACCCCGTACACACTGCGGGCGCGGGCCGAGCCGGCCGTCTCCGCGCCGGTCACCTGGGCGGAGATCGAGGCGTGCCGCAGGCCCGGGGCGCTGGTCTTCCTGGCCGGTGCCATGGCGGAGCGGCTGGACCGGTACGGCGATCTGCTCGCGCCGCTCACCGAGCCGGACCGGGGGCGGCCGATTCCGGACACTCCGTAGGGCTCCGGTGGCCGGGACATACCGCATCGGCGCAGGTGTTGTCATGTTCAAGCGCAAAAGGCGGCATGGGGCGGGTGGATTGTCCGAGCGGTGGTGCACACTCTGCGCAAGACACTGCTTCGTGGGAAACCGTGGGGAGGCGATGGCGTGTTCGCGGGGATCGACGAGGTCGACTGGGCCTCGATGGAGCATGCCTACGGGCCTGCCGACGACGTGCCGGCCCTGCTGCGGGGCCTGGCGTCCGCCGACCCGTCGGAGCGCGAGGCAGCACTGGACGGCATGTACGGGGCGGTCCACCACCAGGGTGACGTCTACGCCTGCACGCTCGCCTGCATTCCCTTCCTCTTCGAGCTGGTCGTCGATCCGCTGGTCCCGGACCGCGGCGGCATCGTCGAGCTGCTGACCAGCATCGGCGGCATCGACGTCGACGAGGAGGACATCGACGAGGCCGAGGACGAGGACGACGCGGAGGGCGCGGCGAACTACGCGATGGCGGCTGCGGCCGTCAGCGCGGGCGCCGGGGTCTTCTTCGCGCTGATGGCCGACGAGGATCCGGGGGTACGGGTCTCCGCCCCGCTGGCGCTGGCCACCCTGCACGGCAGTCCGGCCCGGGTCCTGACCCTGCTGCGCGAGCGGCTGACGCTCGAACCGGACGACGAGGTGCGGCTCGCCCTGGTGGAGGCCGCGGGGCGGGTCGCGCTGCGCCACGGACCGCTGGCCGGCCGGATCGCCGACTGGCTGAGCCGGCTGGCCGCCGAGGCGAATGGGCCGGGCCTGCGGCTGGCGGCCCTGGCCCAGCTGGCGCGGTGCGCACCCGAGGCGTTGCCGGGCGATGTGGTGCGGGTGGTGGCGGGTCTGCTGCGGCAGCTGCGCTCGGCCCCCGGGGTGCCGGAGGTCTCCGAGGCGGGGTCCCGGGTTCTCGGGGCACCGGCGGATCCCGCCTGCGCCGAGGCCGCGCCGGTCACCCTGGTCGGGCAGTTGCGGGCGCCGGCGGCCGACGACGGGGCCGGGCGCGCGGCGCCCTGGACGGCCGCTCTGCTGCGCACTCTGCACGTCGGTCTCGACGACCGGGTCGCCGACCGGACGGCGCTGCTGACCGATCAGCTGTGCAGCCCCGACCCGGGCCAGCGCATCGACGCCGTCCGGATGAGCAGCGGACTGATCAGGGCCTGGCGCGGTTCCTACGGGGAGCTCGTCCGGCTCGTGGGCGACCAGCTCGTCTCGGACGAGCCGAGACTGGCCGAGGCCGCCTCGCACGTCCTGGAGGAGCTCTTCGGCCTGGCCGCGCCCGCGGGCGACGCGCTGGCGGGCCGGGTCGCGGCCGATCCGGGTGCCTGGGTGAAGGAGTGGGCGAGCGGGCCGCCGGGGCTCGGCAGCGCGGTGAAGGCCCTGGCCCGGCTGGGCGACGCGCGCGCGCTGCCCGCGCTGGCGGCGGCGCTGGAACGGCCCGAGGTGCCGCACGACGTGGGGTTCGCCATCGGCTGTCTGGGGCCGGCCGCCGCGCCACTGGCCGGGGTGCTGCGCCGCAGGCTCGGCGAGGTCGGGCTGGACGAGGAGGCGTACGACCGGGCGAGCCCGCTGCTGGCCGGGCTGACCGCGCTCCGGGCCGGCGAGGCGGCGCCCGAGGTGCTGCGGATCCTGCGCGGGGCGCCGGAGTACCGGGGCGAGTGGCTGCGTACGGCGGCACTGCGGGCACTCGGCTCGTTCGGGCCCGCGGCGCACTGCGCGGTCCCGGAGCTGCGGGCGCTGATCCGGCGCGCCGGGACGGCGGGGGCCACGGAGGCGGCCGAGGCGCTCTGGGCCGTCGACGGGGACGCGGGGGCGGTGCTGCCGGTCCTGATCGAGGGGCTCCAGGCGGAGCACGCGCGCGAGCGGCGGGCGGCGGCGAGCGCGCTGGGCCGGCTCGGCGCACACGCGGCGGTGACCGCGCCGCGGCTGCGGGGGCTGCTGCTGCACGAGGAGCTGTGGCTGCGGGTGGACGCGGCGATCGCGCTGTGGGAGGTTTCCGGACGGGCCGAGGAGTCCGTTCCGGTACTCCTCGCGGCCTGGGAGAAGAACCGTCATGTCAGGGTTCGGGTGGCCGAATGCCTGGCGCGGGCGGGGGCTGCTGGTGCAGGGTCGGAGGCGGCGCACGTGCTGCGCGCCGAACTCGCCTCCGTACGCCGTCACAACGCGATGGACGGCGGATACGGCAGCCACGACACGTACGAGGACGAAAAGCTGCTGGCGCTCTGCCGCCGGGCGCTCCTGGGGAATTCGGGGAAGGGACCCACGACATGATCATTTTCGGTACGCGAGGCTATCTCTACCAGCTGGCGGTCCTGACGCTGGTCTGCGGCTGGTGCGGGAATCCGGCGGCGCACACGCTGCGCAAGCGGGTGACGAAGTTCACGCTGTTCTTCGTGCCGCTGTTCCCCTTCTCGACGAAGTACGCGACCCAGTGCACGTTCTGCGGCGGGGAGCAGCAGATCCCCAAGGAGCAGGCCGATCAGCTGCTGGCCCAGCACGTGGCCGCGCAGGGCGGCAACCCCTTCGGCCAGTCCCCGCAGCAGCCGGGTCACGCTCCGGGCTCGCAGGGACAGGCGCAGGGCCAGAACCCCTATCAGCAGTAAATACGCATAAGGAACTTCCTTCCGAATAAGGTCTACGGAGCCGGGACCGTGCGCGATCACGCGTGGTCCGGCCCGGCCGTCGGAACGGGAGGAAGACATGCGTCCGCAGCACCGGACGGGGCGAGGCACGGCTGCCGTCGTCTCGGCGCTCACGGGCGCCGCCCTGCTGGCCGGATGCGGCACCGGCGGCGAGCTGAAGAGCGCCGGACGGCCCCCGGCCGCCATCGGCCCCGCCCGCCTCTGGCCGGAGCTGCCGCCCGCCTCCGCCGCCCCGTACGACTACGGCGAGGGTGAGACCGCCCACATCCCCGGGATCGCCGTCCCGGGAGGCGATGTGCGCCGGCTGGACCCGGTGGCGGTGGTGCAGGCGGGGCTGAACGCCCGTCCGGACCGCTCCAGCGGCACGGACGCGCTCCCGGCCGCGGCCGTACGGCAGATCAACGCCTGCCGGATCGCCCCCGCTTCCTGCCCGGTACTGAAGCCGTACTACCGCGATCTGACGGGCGACGGCCGGGACGAGATGATCCTCGGCATCCGCCTGGCCGCCCGCCAGCTCTCCGTACGCGTCTACATGCCGGAGCCGAGCGGGCTCACCCGGATCATGTCGACCTCCGACGCCGTGATCAGCGTGGAGCTGGCGGGCCGGGCCCTGGTCATGCGGGCCCCTTCGGCCATCACCGGGTACGAGTACCGCACGGCCTGGTCCTGGGACGACCGGCAGCGCGCCATGCTGCCGACCCAGGAGGAGATCCTGCGGATGGCTCCGCGGGCCGATCCGGACCGGCGCCGCACCCCGAGCGCGCGGCCCTCCGCCCTGCCGACCGCCGACGCGACCCTGAGCCCCGGCACGGCCGCACCCTCCTCGGCGCCCTCGCCGGGCGTGACCGCGGAGCGCCGGTGAGAGGCCCGCGGACCGGCGCGAGCCGGGTCCGCCGTCCCGGGCGGCGGCTGCGGCTGCCCGCCTGGACCGCGACGCTCACCTGGAAGTCCGCCCTCTTCATCACCGTGATGTGCTGCGTCCTCGCCGCCCTGCTGGGCGTGCTGGTGCACACCGCGGTCACCCGGCAGACGGTCGGCCACGCCCGGGAGAAGGCCCTCGCCCGGCTGGAGACCGCCACCGCCGCCTACGAGACGGGCGGGGCGCTGCCGCCGCGTTCCGGGCTCGATCCGCCGGGGCTGCCCGCCTCGTTGCGCGCCCTGGCGGTGGAGGACGGGAAACGCGGCACCATGGTCGCCGACCATCTCGGCCGCCCCACGATGTGGGCGGCCGCCCCGGCGGACGGGCGGGCCCTGGCGACGCAGGTCGACTACAGCCAGAGCGCCCGCACGATCAACGGCCTGGACGGGGCGATCCTCGGCTCCGCGCTGCTGGCGATCGGCGCCACCCTGCTCGTCGGCGCGTTCTCCGTCACCCGGGTCACCCGGCGGCTGCACCAGACCGCGCGGGTGGCCCGGCGGATCGGCGCGGGCGACCTGGACGCCCGGGTCAACGACCCCCGCACGGCCGACCCCTCGCGCCGCCCGGACGAGGTCGCCATCGTCGCCGGAGCGCTGGACACGATGGCCTCGGCGCTCCAGCGCAAGCTCGTGGCCGAACAGCGCTTCACCGCCGATGTCGCGCACGAGCTGCGCACCCCGCTGACCGGCCTGTCGGCGGCCGCCGAGCTGCTGCCGCCGGGCCGCCCTTCGGAGCTGGTGCAGGACCGGGTCCGGGCGATGCGCGCGCTGACGGAGGACCTGCTGGAGATCTCCCGGCTCGACGCCCGTACCGAACACGTCGACCTCGATGTGCACGAACTGGCGCCGCTCGCCGAGCGGGTGGCCCGCGCCTCGGGTCGCGGCACCGAGGTCAGGGTCGTCGGGGACGGGCCGCCGGTGCGGGTCGAGACGGACAGGCGGCGCCTGGAGCGGGTGCTCGGCAATCTGATCGGCAACGCGCACCGGCACGGCCGCCCGCCGGTGGTGCTGACGGTCGACGGACCGGTGGTGACCGTACGCGACCACGGCGGGGGCTTCCCGGACTATCTGATCGCGGGCGGCCCGCAGCGCTTCCGCACGGAGGGCGACACCAAGGGCCACGGCCTCGGTCTGACCATCGCCGTCGGGCAGGCGGAGGTGATGGGCGCCGAGCTGGTCCTGGAGAACGCGCCGGACGGCGGAGCGCTGGCCCGGCTGACACTGCCGGAGTACGTACGCCTGGACGACGGCGACGAGGACCCGCCGCGCTCCCCCGCCGGCGCCTGACGGCCGCACAGCACCCGGACCCCACACCCCTTCCATGAGGACATAAGGGAAATAACACCCACCTCTTGCTACGTTGCGTGGCATGACCGCAACGACGGCGGACGCACCCCCGCCCGAGCTGCGCCTGCCCAAGCGGCGCGGCGTAGAACTCTCGCTCCTCATCGGGGCCGTCCTCATCTCCGTCTACGGCTACGCCGCCGTCGGTCTGGCCCACGACGACGCGGTCCCGCCCGACGTCGCCGGATACGGCGGCGGACTCGGCCTGCTCGCGCTCCTCGCCCATCTCGCCGTCCGCTTCCGCGCCCCGTACGCCGATCCGCTGCTGCTGCCCATCGCCGTGCTGCTCAACGGCATGGGCCTCGTACTGATCTACCGGCTCGACCTGGAGACGCCGAAGGACCAGGCGGCGCCCACCCAGCTGATCTGGTCCACGCTCGGCGTCGCGTTCTTCATCGCGGTGGTGGTGTTCCTGCGTGACCATCGCGTCCTCCAGCGCTACGCGTACCTCTCGGTCGCCGCCGCCCTCGTCCTGATGATCGTGCCGATCTTCTTCCCCGCCGTGAACGGTGCCAAGATCTGGATCAGGGTCGGCGGATTCTCCTTCCAGCCGGGCGAGTTCGCCAAGATCCTGCTCGCCGTGTTCTTCGCCGCCTACCTCGCGGCGAACCACAACGCCCTCGCGTACACCGGCCGCAGGATCTGGAAGCTCCAGCTCCCCACCGGCCGGGTGCTCGGTCCGATCGTGGCGATCTGGCTGATCAGCGTCGGCGTCCTCGTCCTGGAACGCGATCTGGGCACCTCGCTGCTGTTCTTCGGCCTGTTCGTGATCCTGCTGTACGTGGCGACCGGCCGGACCGGGTGGATCGCGGTCGGGCTGCTGCTGGCCGCGGTCGGCGCGTTCGCCGTCGGCTCCTTCGAACCGCATGTGCACAGCCGGGTGCAGGACTGGCTCGACCCGTTCGCCTCCATCGACGCCGGCCGGGGCCCGGGGCAGCTCGCCCAGTCCCTGTTCGCCTTCGCCGCGGGCGGGATGCTCGGCACCGGGCTGGGGCTCGGCCACTCCATCCTCATCGGCTTCGCCGCCAAGTCCGACTTCATCCTGGCGACGGCCGGCGAGGAGCTCGGCCTGACCGGGCTGACCGCGCTCTTCATGCTGTACGCGCTGCTGGTGGCGCGCGGCTACCGGGCCGGGCTCGCCCTGCGCGACGCCTTCGGGCGGCTGCTGGCGATCGGCCTCGCCTCGATCCTGGCGCTCCAGGTGTTCGTGATCGCGGGCGGCGTGATGGGGCTGATCCCGCTGACCGGTATGGCGATGCCGTTCCTCGCGCAGGGCGGCTCTTCGGTGGTCACCAACTGGATCATCGTGGCGCTGCTGATCCGGGTCAGCGACGTGGCCCGCAGACCGCACCCCGACGAGGTGGAGACCGGAGTCGTCGCACCGGTACCGGAGAACGAACGGTGATCCCGCACCCGCCGACCGCCCTGGGGGCCCGGACATGATCCGCTACATCCGCCACGCCGCCGCGTTCTGTCTGCTGCTGCTCGTGGCACTCCTGGTGAACGCCGCCCGCGTCCAGGTCTTCGAGGCCGACGCTCTCGACGACAACCCCGCCAACCGCCGTACCACCATCGACCGTTACGACCGGCCGCGCGGCAACATCCTGGTCGGCGGCCGGTCCGTCACCGGCTCGAAGGACACCGGCGAGCAGCTCGCGTACGAACGCACCTACCGCGACGGCCCGCTGTACGCGCCGGTGACGGGCTACGCCTCGCAGACGTACGGCACCACCCTGATCGAGAACGCCGAGGACGCGGTCCTCTCCGGCACCGACCCCATGCTCGCGCCGCTCCCGTTCTGGAACGAGATCACCCGCGACCGGCAGCCGGGCGGTGATGTCGTCACCACGGTCAACGACTCGATGCAGCGCGCCGCGTACGAGGGACTCGGCGGCCGACGGGGCGCGGTCGCGGCCGTCGAGCCGACGACCGGCAGGATCCTGGCCCTGGTCTCGACGCCGTCGTACGACCCCGAGCGGCTCTCCGGCACCGGCTCGTCCGTCACCGACGCCTGGCGCGAGCTCAACGCGTCCACGAGTCAGCCGATGCTCAACCGGGCGATCCGGCAGACGTATCCGCCCGGCTCCACGTTCAAGATCGTGACGGCCGCGGCGGCACTGGACGCGGAGGTCGTCACCGATCCGGACGCCGCGACCGACACCCCGTCCCCCTACGTCCTGCCGGGCACCTCGACCACGCTGCCCAACGAGGCCAGGGGCTGTGAGCAGGCGTCGCTGGCCGAGGCGATCCGGGTCTCCTGCAACACCGTGATGGCGCACCTCGGGGTGGAGGTCGGCCTGGACGGCATGGTGGAGGCGGCCGAGAAGTTCGGGTTCAACGACTCCGGGCTGAAGATCCCGTCCGGGGTGGCGAGGAGCAACTTCGACACGGACATGAGCGACGACCAGCTGGCCCAGTCCGCGATCGGCCAGTTCAACACGACGGCCACCCCGCTCCAGATGGCGATGGTGGCCTCCGCCGTGGCCAACGGCGGCGACCTCATGTATCCGCACCTGGTGGACCGTACGACCACGCACAGCGGCTCCACCGTCCACACCACCGGATCGCGTTCGTCCCACCGGGCGATGAACCCGATGACGGCGATGCGGCTGCGTCAGATGATGACCGACGTGGTGCAGGACGGCACCGGCACCAATGCGGCGATCGACGGCGCCACGGTCGGCGGCAAGACCGGCACGGCCCAGCACGGGGTCGACAACTCCGGTCTGCCCTATGCCTGGTTCATCGCCTGGGCGCAGGCGGAGGGGTCCGCCAGGCCCGCGGTCGCCGTCGCCGTGGTCGTCGAGGACGCCTCCGCCGACCGGGCCGACATCAGCGGCGGCGGCAACGCCGCGCCGATCGCCCGTTCCGTGATGGAGGCGGCCCTGGAAGACTGAGCCGATGACGGCTTTCCGGGAGCTCTCCGCGACGCTGACCACGATCGAGCGGGAGGACCCGCGGCTCCGCGCGTTCCTCGACGTGTGGCGCGACGAGGCGCTCGCCCGGCTGCCGGAGGCGGCCCGGCTCCCCCTCGTCGGAATGCCGTTCGCGGTGAAGGGCCGGGCCGGGATCCGCTCGTACGCCGCGCGGCGGCTGATCGCGGCCGGCGGTGTCCCGGTCGGCTCGACGTCCGTACCGGGCCCCGGCACGCACTGGAAGACCTGGGGCCTCGGCACCCACGGACGCACCGTCAACCCGTGGCGGCCGGACCGGACACCGGGCGGCTCCTCGGCGGGCTCGGCGGTGGCGGTCGCGGCGGGTCTCGTGCCCCTGGCGACCGGCAGCGACGGGGCGGGGTCGGTGCGCATCCCGGCCGCGTGGTGCGGGGTGTTCGGGCTGAAGACGACCAACGGGCTGCTGCCTTCCCCCGACCGGTCCGGCCTCGCCTCCGCCGGGGTCCTGACCCGGACGGCCGCGGACGCGCAGACGTATCTGCGCTGCGTCCTGGACGGCTACGAACCGGCCGCGGCCGAGCTGCCCCTTACCGCCGCCCACAGCCCCGACCTGGGGTTCGCGGACGTCGACCCGGAGGTGGCGGCCGTGGTGCGGGGCGCGGTACGGCGGCTGGTCGCGGCGGGCGTGGTGCGGCTCGCGGACGGCGGCTGCGCGCTGCTGGACCCGGGGGCGGCGTGGCAGGCCGTACGGGACGGGAGGACGGAGCCGCGCCCAGACGAAACCCGACGCGAGAACGACCGCAGACTGGATGCCTTCTTCGCGGGCACGCCGCTGCTCCTCACCCCCGTCACCCCCAACCGCCCGCACGGCCACGACGGTCCGGGCGGACTCTTGTCCACCTCGCTGACCTGGGCGTTCAACCTGAGCGGGCATCCGGCGGCGAGCGTGCCCGCCGGATTCACCCCGGACGGCTGCCCGGTCGGGCTCCAACTGGTCGCGCGGCGGGGCGCGGACGCCCAACTGCTCGCCATGGCCCGCGCGGTGGAGGAGGCGCTGGGTCCCGTACGGCTGTAGAGGGCCGACGGGACCGGATCCGGGTCAGCCGGCTTCGGTCGCCGCTATCGGCTTGCGCGACTCGGCCCTGACCTTGGCGGTGTCCAGGGCGGCCTTGTCGAGGTCGACCTCCGCCGGGTCCTGGAGCGCGGTCTCGGCGGTGATGACGGCGACGAAGGACGCGGTGTTGTCGTCACCCCAGGCGCACATGGGCAGGGTGCTGGTGACGCCGCCCTCCTTCGACCGGACGACCTGGCAGGACACCGTGATCCCGTATCCCCCGGGGGTGAACTCCCTGGCGGGTACGGCGATGGTCATGCCCTCGTTCTGCACCGCCCCCTCCAGGATCTTGTCCCGGGTGAACTCCGGTCCCTTGATCCGGCCCCACATCCCGGATATGACGAGGGTGCCGCCGCTCTCGGAGGTGTACTGGGTGACGACGGCCTTCGCGTCGCGGATGGTCGGGTCGTAGGTCCCCTCGATGTCCTTCCCGTCGGTCGACGAGGAGTCCTTGAGCAGCGTGTACTCGTCGTCCAGCAGCTTCTTCGGCACGGTCAGCCGGTACTCGGCCGCCGGGAACTCCCCGGCCGACGGGATACCGCCGGCCTTGTCGACCTCGTCCACCAGGCGCGAGACGCCGAAGGCGGCGCATCCGGCCACCACCAGGCCGCCGAGGGTGATCCCGACGATCAGTCCGGTCCTGTTCCGCCTCGGCGGCGGCATCCCGGGCCAGCCGGGCGCACCGGGGGCCGGAGCGCCCCACGGCTGGGGCGCCTGCGGATACCCGTAGGGCTGCTGCTGTCCCGGCACCGGCTGCTGAGCGTACGGATGATTCTGCTGGGGCTGCTGCGGGGGGCCGTACGGGCCCTGCGGCGCTCCGTACGGGCCCTGCGGGGGCTGGGGCGCTCCGTACGGGCCCTGCGGGGG
>NZ_JAELVH010000127.1 GCF_019399235.1 Streptomyces poriferorum
GGGGGAGCGGATCACGGTCACCGGGAGGGTCCTCGACCGCTCGGGCCGTCCCGTGCGCGGCCAGCTCGTCGAGATCTGGCAGGCCAACGCGTCGGGCCGGTACGCCCACCTGCGCGACCAGCACCCCGCCCCCCTCGACCCGAACTTCACCGGCGTGGGCCGCTGCCTGACCGACGAGCAGGGCGGGTACTCCTTCGTCACGGTCAAGCCGGGCGCCTACCCCTGGCGCAACCACACCAACGCCTGGCGCCCCGCGCACATCCACTTCTCGCTGTTCGGGGCGGCGTTCACGCAGCGTCTGATCACCCAGATGTACTTCCCGGGCGACCCGCTCTTCGCCTACGACCCGATCCTCCAGTCCGTCACCGACGACGACGCCCGCGGCCGTCTCGTCGCGGAGTACGACCACGAACTGTCCACCCCCGAATGGTCGCTGGGCTACCGCTGGGACATCGTCCTCGACGGCCCGTCCGCCACCTGGACCGAGGAGGGCCGCTGATGTCCGCCGCCATACCTGCTTCCGCGGCCGGGGAGCTTCTGCCCACCCCGTCCCAGACCGTCGGACCCTTCTACGGCTACGCCCTGCCCTTCCCGGGCGGCGGCGACATCGCGCCGCCCGGCCGCGCCGGCACCGTGGTCCTGCACGGCCACGTCCTGGACGGGGCCGGCGAACCGGTGCCCGACGCCCTCGTCGAGGTCTGGCAGCCCGCGCCCGACGGCTCCCGGCACGGAGCGCCCGGCACGCTGCGCCGCGACCCCGTCACCGGGGCGGTCATCGGCCGCCACGCGGTCGCGTTCACCGGCTTCGGCCGGGTGGCGACGGACGCGGACGGGCACTACACCGTCACGACTCTGCCGCCGGGCGGAGCCCCGTACCTCGCGATCGTCGTCCTCGCCCGCGGTCTGACGCACCACCTGCACACTCGCGCCTATCTGCACGACGCCGCCGGCCTCGACCGGGACGGGCTGCTCGCGGCGCTTCCCGAGGAGCGGCGGGCCACCCTCCTCACCACGCCGGAGGGCACCGGCATCCACCGCTTCGACATCCGTCTGCAGTACGACGGCGTACATGAGGAGACGGTCTTCCTTGACTTCGGGTGACGCGGCGGCGAACTCCGGCCCGGCGGCTCCGGGTGACACGGCGGCGGACGTCGGACTGCTGGCACCGGTCCGCGCCGGTACGGCGGTCGAAAACGCGACGGGCGACGCCGCCTACGTACGCGCCCTGCTCGCTGCCGAGACGGCGCTCGTCCGCGCCCAGGAGTCACTCGGCCACGCCCCGGCCGGAACCGCGGACACCGTCGCGTCGGCCGCGGCCGACGCCACCCGGTTCGACGTGCGCTCCCTGGCGCTGCGGGCCCGTTCGGGTGGGAACCCGGTCATCCCGCTGGCCGCCGACCTGACGGCCGCCGTCGCCGAACGGTCCGAGGAGGCCGCCGCCCATGTCCACCGGGGCGCGACCAGCCAGGACATCCTCGACACCGCCGCCATGCTGGTGGCGTCCGAGGCCCTGCGGCTGATCCTGGCCGACCTGGACCGGGCCGCCGCCGCTCTCGCGCTCATCGCCGCCGAGCACCGGGACACGCCGATGGCGGGCCGCACCCTCACCCAGCATGCCGTGCCCACGACCTTCGGCCTGAAGGCGGCGGGCTGGCGCAGCCTGGTCCTCGATGCCCGCGACCGGATCGCGGCGGTCCTGGACACCCTGCCGGTGCAACTGGGCGGTGCGGCAGGGACGCTGGCCGCCTTCGCGGCCTTCGCGGAGCCCGCGGAGCCGGTCGCGGACGAGCTCCGGGCGACGGACCGGGACACCGGCCTCAGCCTCGTCGCGGCCTATGCCGACGCTACGGGGCTGACCGTGCCCCCACTGCCCTGGCACACCCTGCGTACCCCCGTCGCCGACCTGGCCGGAGCGCTGGCCTTCACCGCCGGGGCGCTCGGGAAACTCGCCGCGGACGTCCTCGTCCTCTCCCGCACCGAGATCGGTGAGGTCTCCGAGAGCACCGGCGGCGGCTCGTCGACGATGCCGCACAAGGCCAATCCGGCCCGTGCCGTCCTCATCGCCTCGGCCGCCCGCCAGGTCCCCGCGCTGGCGGGGATCCTGTACGGGGCACTCGCCGCCGAGGACGAGCGCCCGCCCGGAGCGTGGCATGCCGAATGGCAGCCCCTGCGGGAGGCGCTGCGCACGGTCGGCGGAGCCGCCGACGCGGCGGCCGCCCTGGCCGAGGGGCTGCGGGCCCACCCCGGGCGCATGCGCGCGAACCTCGGCGCGACCGGCGGACTGATCGTCAGCGAACGGCTCACCGCCGTCCTCTCGGCAAGGATGGGACGGGCCACGGCCCGCACGGCGGTGACCGGGGGAGCCGCCCGCGCGGCCCGCGAGCGAATCCCCCTCCACGAAGCCCTCGCCCAGGACCCCGCACTGGCGGGCATCGTGTCGCCGGGCGAGCTGGCAACCCTCACCGACCCGTCCGGATACACGGGATCGGCCGGCCTTCTCGTCGACCGCGCGCTGCGCCGGCACCACGACGGGGGAACCGTTCCGGAATGACGCGCAGACCGCACACAACGACCCCGACCCGCCTTGGCTGCCAGGCGACGGCACACCCGCACCGCGCACTCCCGGCAGCTGCCGCCGGGCACTCATCGCATCCGGCACCGGCCGGACCAGGAGCCCCATGACCACCCCGACCGGACCCACAGCGCGCCTTCTCCACCACCAGGTGGACGGCCCCCTCTCCGGACCGCCCCTCCTTCTCGGGCCGTCCCTCGGCACCGCACTGTCCGTGTGGGACGCACAGACCGCCGGCCTGGCCCGCGATCACCGCGTCGTCCGCTGGGACCTGCCCGGTCACGGCGGCACCCCCGCCGCACTGTTCCCCGTCGGCGACGGCGTCGCGGAGCTGGGCCGACAGGTCCTCCGCCTGGCCGACGCCCTCGGCATCGAGCGGTTCGCGTACGCCGGTATATCCCTCGGCGGCGCGGTCGGCGCCTGGCTGGCCGTCCACCACCCGGACCGGGTCACCTCACTCGCGCTCGTCTGCTCCTCGGCGCGCTTCGGCGAACCGGAGGCATGGCGCGAGCGCGCCGCCCTCGTACGGACCGAAGGCATCGGACCGGTGGCCGACACCGCGGGGGGCCGCTGGTTCACCACGGACTTCGCCGACAGCCCCGCGGCCCGCGCCGTCCTGGCCGGCCTGCACGACGTCGACCCCCACGCCTACGCCTCGCTGTGCGACGCCCTCGCCGCGTACGACCTGCGCGGTGAACTGGCAGGCATCACCGCCCCCACGCTCGTCGTGGCGGGCCGTGACGACCCCGCGACCCCGGTCGCCCACGCCCGCGAACTGGCCGACACCATCCCCGGCTCGACCCTGATCGAACTTCCGGGCGCCTCGCACCTGGCCAACGTCGAACGGCCGACACCCGTAACGGCTGCGCTGCGCGGCCACTTCACGGCCGCGAGGGCCACCGACGACGCCTCCCGCCACGGCGCCGGCCTCGCCGTACGCCGTACCGTCCTCGGCGACGCCCACGTCGACCGGGCCATCGCGCGGACCACCCCCTTCACCGCCGTCTTCCAGGACTTCATCACCCGCTACGCCTGGGGCGAGGTGTGGACCCGGCCCGGTCTCGACCACCGCACCCGGCGCTGCCTCACCCTCACGGCCCTGGTGGCCCTCGGCCACCACGAGGAGCTGGCCATGCACCTGCGGGCCGCGCTGGTCAGCGGAGACCTCACACCCGAGGACGTCCAGGAGGTCCTGCTCCAGGCAGCCGTCTACTGCGGAGTCCCGGCAGCCAACGCCGCGTTCGCCGCAGCGGACCGGATCCTCACCGAAATCAGCCACAGCGCAGAGGAGAAGTAGACCGTGCAGACAACCGTAGGGATCATCGGCGGCGGACCGGCGGGACTTCTGCTCGCCCGGATGCTGCATCGCGCGGGCGTCGAGTGTGTGGTTCTGGAGAGCCGGGACCGCGCCTACGTCGAACAGCGTCAGCGCGCCGGCATTCTCGAACAGCCCACCGTCGACGCCCTCCGCGAGGCCGGTGCGGCCGAGCGCCTCGACGCCGAGGGGCTGGTGCACGACGGGATCGAGCTGCGCTGGGACGGCCGGTCCCACCGCGTCGACTTCCCCTCGCTCACCGACGGCCGACGGGTATGGGTCTACGCCCAGACGGAGGTCGTCAAGGACCTCATAGCCCTGCAACTGGAGGACGGCGCACCGCTGTTCTTCGGCGCCGAGGTCACGTCGGTCGAAGGGGCCGACACCGACCGGCCGACCGTCCACTACACCCACGAAGGCCGCGACGAGGTACTCACCTGCGACTACGTGGTGGGCTGCGACGGATTCCACGGCGTCACCCGGGCCGCGATCCCCGACGGCGTGCAGCGGACGTACGACCGGGTGTACCCGTACTCCTGGCTGGGGATCCTGGCCGACGTACCGCCGTCCTGCGACGAACTGATCTACGCCCACTCGCCGCGCGGCTTCGCCCTGCACAGCATGCGGTCGCCCGAGGTCAGCCGGCTCTACCTCCAGGTACCCAACGGCACCGACCCCGCCGACTGGTCCGACGAGCGGATCTGGGACGAGCTCGACGCCCGCTTCGCCGTCGACGGGGACTGGAAACTGCGACGCGGCCCCATCACCGCGAAGTCCGTTCTGCCGATGCGCAGTTCCGTCACCGAGCCGATGCGCCACGGCCGGGTGTTCCTCGCCGGGGACGCCGCCCACATCGTCCCGCCCACCGGGGCAAAGGGGCTCAACCTGGCGGCGGCCGACGTCGTCGTACTGGCTCGCGCCCTGGTGCGCCGGCACACGACCGGATCGTCCGACCTGCTGGACGCCTACTCGGACACCTGCCTGCGCCGGGTGTGGCGGGCCGAGCACTTCTCGTACGTCATGACCACCACGCTCCACACCGACCCCGGGCAGAGCGGTTTCGACACCAGGCTGCAGATCTCGCAGCTGGACAGGATCGCCTCCTCTCCGCACGCCGCCGCCGAACTCGCGCAGAACTACGCCGGACTGCCCCTGCCGTAGGGGCGGTCCCACCAGGAGGATCTCCGTGGATCTCACGGTCCAGCAGCTGCGGTACTTCGTCGCCGTGGCACACGAGCTCCACTTCGCCCGTGCCGCGCAGGGCCTGCGCATCTCCGCCCCGTCGCTGAGCCAGCAGATCGCCGCGCTGGAACGGAGGTTCGGCGCCCCGCTGTTCCGCCGGGACGCGCGCCACGTCGAACTCACCGAACTGGGGTCGGAACTGCTGCCGATGGCCCGCCGTTCCATCGCGGCGCTCGACGACATCGTGTCGTGGGCCGAGGAACGCCGGGCGGGCGGGGCGGTGGTCCGCGTCGGTCTCGTGGTCGGCAGCCACATCGGCTCCGTCATCCTGGCTGAGGCCGCGCGCACCTTTCCCGCAACGCGGTGGAAGATCCGGCGCCTCGGGTTCGACGGCTCCCTGACCGCGCTGCGTACGGGCGTGGTCGACGTGGTCATGGCGCCGGCCCTGTCGGCTCCCTCGGGCCCGGACCTGCACACGGTCCCGCTGTGGTCCGAGGGCCGGGTCCTGGTGGTCGGCGCCGGCCACCCGCTGGCCGGCCGGAACAGCGTCACCGTGGACGAGGTGGCGGACGAGCACTTCGTCGCGACGCTGGGCGACGAGGCGCTGACCGACTGGCTCGGGCTGCCGCGCAGCGACGGGTTCGTTCCCGAGGTCGCGTACGTCGCCGCCACGTTCGAGGAGGTCCTCGACATCTGCGCGGCGGGTCTCGCGGTGAACATCGCCGGTGCCGGAGCGGTATCCGGCTCGCCCCGGCACGGCGTCGCGTTCGTCCCGGTGCGAGGACTGCCCGACGCCACCGTCTACCTGCTCCGGTCGGCCGGAGCCCCCTCCGCCGCGGTCCTGGCGGTCGAGGAACTCGCCGTACGCGTGGCACGCCGCGAGACCGGGCGGACCGGACCCGGCTGAGGGCAGTCAGGGCTAGGGACCCCTCTGACCTGCAAGGTTAGGTTCGTCCTCATGATGCTTGGGGTAACAGGTCATGGCTTCCGTAGAGGTGCGTCAGCAGACTTGACCGCACGCGCACCCGCCCCTTGGAGGCACCTGTGACATTCGATCAAGTCCCCGACCGCCGGTCGAAGCCGTCCTGGGAGGGAGTCCTTCCGGGGCGCCCCGCGCCCTTCTTCCTGGAGGACGGGGACGGCGAACGGGCGAAGCTGTTCGACAGCGTCGTGACGGTCCTGCTGTCCGCGGACGAGACGGAGGGCCAGTTCGGGGTCTTCACCACCCGCCAGCCCAAGGGCGACCTGATCGTCGCGCACTCGCACGAGGACGTGCACGAGATCTTCTACGTGGTGGAGGGGGCCGCCCGCGTCTTCCTGGAACACCCCGACGGGCGTCAGGAGAGCAGACTGCTGCGCCCGGGCGACTTCGGCTATGTGCCCGCGGGCATCGTCCACTCGTACCGCACCGAAGGCGAGTACAACAAGATCCTCGGCGTGTCCACCGGCGGATTCGAGCGCTTCTTCCAGGCGCTGGGCGACCTGACGGAGGAACGGGACGTGCCGACCACCCCCTTCATCCCCTCCCCGGACCGGATGCAGCAGGCGTTCACCCGCTACCGGAACATTCCCGCCCCCGGTCAGCAGTGGGAGGGAGCATGAGCCCGCGAGCGGAGGCGGACGGCCTGGCCGAAGCGGAGCAGCGCGGCCGTAACGCGACCCTGATGCAGACCTACGTCGAGGGCCTTGCCACGACCTCGCCACCGGGACCGACGGCGCCCGCAGCGGCCGTGACGGTTCTGCGTGACCTGGTCTTCTCCGAGCCCGGCACCGGCGGTGAACTGCGACTGGATCTGTACCTGCCCGAGGGCGTGCCCGGGCCGCGTCCCGTCATCGTCTGGCTGCCGGGCGGCGGATGGCAGCGGGCCGCCCGGGGCATGGGCCCTCACCTGGGACGGCTGTTCGCCCAGCGCGGCTACGCCATGGCGGACATCGAGTACCGGTCGAGCCGTACGGCGCTCTGGCCGGCCCAACTGCACGACGTGAAAGCCGCCGTGCGCTACCTGCGGTCGGTGGCGCAGGACCGCGGCCTGGACGCGGAACGCATCGGCGCATGGGGAAGCTCGGCCGGCGGGCATCTGGCCGCACTGCTCGGACTGACCGGCGGCGACCCGGCGTGGGAGGGGAACGGGGGTCATGGCGCGTATCCCAGCGACGTGCAGGCCGTCGTCGACGGCTACGGTCCCGCCGACCTCCTCCACATGGACGCGGACAGCCTGCCGGGCGGGGTCGTGAACGACATCGACCCGTCGTCCCCGCCCTGGGGACTGCTCGGCGGCCCGACGACGGAGCATCCCGAACCCGCCTCGCAGGCAAGTCCGGTGAGCCACGCCAGCGGGCCGACGGCACCCTTCCTGATCCTGCACGGAGACGCGGACCTCCTGGTCGGGCCGAGGCAGAGCGAACGGCTCTTCGACGCCCTGCACGGCGCCGGCAGCGAAGCGACCCTGGTGTCGGTCCACGGGGCCGGACACGGCTTCTTCAACACCGACGCACTCGAGCGCACGCCGCCTCTGGCCACGACCGTGCACACCACGCGGTCCGGTGAGCGCGCACAGGACCGGTCCGGTGCGCTCACCTCCGGTCTCGTCGAGCGGTTCTTCGACCTGCACCTGCGCCGGCACTTCGCCGACTGAACGGAAACGGCTGAAATGGCCCACTCACGCGGTGCTGAATTGCCCCACACCGGTGAGCCGATCCCTGCGTAACGTCAACGCCATGCCGAAATTCCTGCCGCCGGTCGGGCCTCAACGCACGCTTTCACTGGCCCAGTTGACCAACTCCGTCGGCGACGGCGCGTACTACGTCACCTCGGCCCTCTACTTCACCCATGTGGTCGGCCTCGCCCCCGCCAGGATCGGGCTCGGACTCACCGTCGCCTGGGCGGTCGGCTCCCTCGTCGGGGTGCCCCTCGGCCGGATCGCCGACCGCCGGGGCCCGCGGGGAACGGCGGTCGTACTCGCCCTCGCCACCGGTGCCGCGGTCGCGTCCTTCCTCGTAGTACGGGACTTCGCGCTGTTCCTCGCAGCCGCCTGCCTCTACGCCACCGCGCAGTCGGGCCTCGCCGCCGCCCGGCAGGCCCTGCTCGCGGGCCTCGTCGCCAAGGAGGAGCGCACCGGTGCGCTCGCCCACCTGCAGTCGACGCTGAACGCGGGCCTTGCCGTGGGCGCCGCACTCGGCGGCCTCGCGCTGTCTGCCGGAACCACGGCGGCGTACCTCGCGGTCTTCTCCGTCGACGCCGCAAGCTTCCTGCTCAGCGCACTCGTCCTGCTCCGGCTGCCGCCCGTGGCGGCGGTGCCGGGGGACCGGGGCGCGAAGCTTGCGGTGTTGCGGGACCGGCCGTACGCCGTGGTCACGCTCCTCAACGCCGTGCTCCTCATACGCATGCCGCTGCTCAGCGTCGGCCTGCCGCTGTGGATCACCGAACGGACCGAGGCTCCCGAGTGGGTGGTCTCCGCGCTCTTCGTGCTCAACACCGGTGCCGTGATGCTCTTCCAGGTCCGAACCGCCCGCTTCGTGAACGGGATCTCCACTGCAGCGCGAGCCATTCGCCGGTCCGGCGCGCTCATGGTCCTGACCTGCCTCGTCCTCGCCATGTCGGCGGTGGACGACCCTTGGCTCGCGGTGACCGCCCTGGCCGGTGGCTCCGTGCTGCTGGTCGCGGCGGAGATGCTGCACTCGGCCGGCTCCTGGCAGCTCTCCTTCGATCTGGCACCGGCCGGGCGCATCGGCGAGTACCAGGGCTTCTTCGGAACCGGCGTCACCGTCGCGCGCACGCTGGGGCCCCTCCTGCTCACCATGCTGCTGGTCGGACGGGGCACGGCGGGCTGGCTGCTGCTCGGGGGAGTCGTCCTCGCCGCGTCGTACGCGCTGGGGCCGGCGGCACGGTGGGCGGCGGGGACACGTCAGGAGCCCGATGCCGTCGTCGTCGCCCAGGGCGTCTGAGCGACATCAACGAAGGGCCCGGGCCCGTCAGGGTCGCGGCCGGTGACCGAACCGCACACCCTCCCACGGTGACCCGGCCGGGAACGACTCCGCGCGGCGCTGGCCCGACGGGCGCGCGGCCGCCCGTTCGATCTCCGGCTTCGCGTCCTCGACCCGCTCGAGCCAGCCCAGCAGATTCCGGCGCAGCTCGTCGGCGACCTCCCGGTGCGATTCCAGCCCGGCGAGGTTGTCCAGCTCGTACGGGTCCGCTGCCAGGTCGTACAGTTCCGTCTCTGTGTAGAGGTCCGCGCCCGGATCGTTCCACGCGTCCGCGCCCGGCGCGTCCACCACGTACTTCCACCGGGAGGTACGCACCGCGCGTCCCACCCGGTCTTCGCTGATCTGGACGAACACGGAGCCTGGCCGGCCAGGATCGCGACCCCCACCGGTCAGCGGCAGCAGGGAGCGTCCGTGGAGACCATCGGGAACCGGGAGACCCGCAGCTGCCAGCAGGGTGGGCATCAGGTCGACCGTGCCGACAGGCCGGCTGACGAGCCCGCCGCCGCTGAAGCCCGGTCCGGTTAGCGCGAGCGGCACACGGACGGACGCCTCATGGGCCGAGCGCTTGTACTCGCTGTTGCGGGTACGGAAGTGGGAACCGTGATCCGCCGTCCAGGCCAGCACGGTGTTCTCCTCGGTCCCGATGCTGCGCAGGGCATCGCGCAGCCGCCCCACCCCCTCGTCGACCCGCTTGATCTGCCCGAGGTATCCGGCCAGATGCCGGTGCGCACCGCCCTGCGGGGCGTCCGGTGCGAGCGCGGCGAGGTCCGGGGGCAGCCACGCGCCCTCGTAGCGCTCGCGGTAGCCCGTCGGAGCCGGGTAGTCGTCGGTCGGATTCTGGTGGTGCGGCTCCAGCAGGGAGAGGAAAAGCAGGTACGGGCGGTCGTGGTGGTCGGCCACGAAACGGATCGCCGCGTCGATCAGGGCGTCCGAGCGGTATCCTGGCAGCCGGACGGCATCCCCTCCCTCGTCGTACACCACCGTGCGGTAGGCATCCGAGGTGAACTCGAGCCGGTCCGAGGCCAGCCAGCTCTCGTAGCCGCCCCGGCGGCCCGGTGTCACCGCACCGTCCGGCTGGTCCTCGCCCGCCAGATGCCACTTGCCGATGTATCCCGTCACATACCCGGCCGCGGCGAACTCTCCGGCGAGTGTGGGGATGTCCCGGGGGAGCGGCAGACCGTTGCGGAAGACGCCCGTCGCGGTCGGAAAGCGGCCGGTCTGCAGCGCGGAACGGGCCGGTGCGCAGACCGGGTTGGGGGTGATCGCCTGCTCGAACAGGGTGCCCTCGCGGGCGATCCGGTCGAACTCGGGAGTCACCCCCGCCTGGTTGCCGTGTACGCCGGCCGTGTCCCAGCGCTGCTGGTCGGTGAGGATCACGATCACCTGCGGAGGCACCCCCGCGGGCGACGCCGCAGCGCCGCCCGCCGGGGCCGGTGACTCACTGTGCGGTACGGGCACGCTCACACGCCCGCGGTCTCGGCCGTCGAGGCGCCGGACGCGATGCCGAAGGACGGGTCGGGCACCGCCTCGGGGCTGATGAGGGTGGAGGAGCGGCCGTCGGTGCCGACCGGGACGTCGCCGTCGATGGTGACGCGGCGCAGCTTGCGCTCGTGGGTGTCGGAGTCGTCCACGCCGTAGTGCTGGGTGGCACGGTTGTCCCAGATGGCGACGTCGCCCACCTGCCAGTCCCAGCGCACCGTGTTCTCCGGGCGCTCGATGTGGGACTGGAACAGATCGACCAGCGCCCGGGAGTCGCGGCCGGTCAGCCCGCTGATCCGCTGGACGAAGTTGCCGAGGAGCAGCACACGCTCGCCCGTCTCGGGATGGACGCGGACCACCGGGTGCTCGGTGAGGAACTTCGTCGAGGTGAACACCTCCTGGTACTTGGCGAGCGCCTCCGGCAGGGCGTTCGGCCGCAGGGCGACGTAGTCGTAGTCGTTGGAGTGGACGGCCCGCAGACTGTCCGCCAGGGTGCGCAGCTGCTCGGGCAGCTCGGCGTAGGCGGCAGCGGTGTTGGACCACAGGGTGTTGCCGCCGTACGGCGGGATGACGACGGCGCGCAGGATGGAGAAGGCCGGGTAGGCGGGGACGAACGTGACATCGGTGTGCCACTGGTTCGCCCGGCCGCCGTGGTCGGAGTCGATGCCGAGCGAGTAGCGGCCGTCGGCGGACGGGACCGTCGGATGGGCGACCGGGGTGCCGAGCAGCCGCCCGAACGCCTCGTGGCTGTCCTCGTCCAGATGGTCCTGGCCGCGGAAGAAGACGACCTTGTTGGCCAGCAGCGCCGCCCGGACGGCCTCGACGGTCTCGGGGGCGAGATCCCCGCCCAGGCGGACCCCGGAGATGACGGCGCCGATGCGCCCGCCGAGCTTCTGGACGGTAACGGCGGGAGCGGGTGCGGTGGTTGTGGAGGTCATGGCAGATCCCTTTCGAAGGACACGCTGGTGCGCCGGCCGGTTGGGGAGCGCGGTCAACGGCGAGTTGATTAATTCGGGAGCGGAATCAATAGAGACGTGAGATGTCCGCCGACGGACGGGGTGTCGTCCGGGAGCGGGGGTGTGGGTGGAGAGCCGTCCGAAGTGCGGTGCGGGGCAGCCTGGTCAGGCGGCGGTACAGCGGCCCGGACACGCGGGCGGCATTGCGGTGCGGCCGGCGCGGGCGGGCCGCGCATCGGTAACGGCCGTCGCGAACATGTCCCGGAGACTCGCAGCGCCCCGCGGAGTACGTCAAGCGCCCGTCCCCGCCCCGCCGGGCGCCGGGCAGTGGTTCAATCGGCCCTTGCGCGGGGCCCGCACCCCCTCCGGAGAAGCCTTGTGAAACAGCATCTGACCTGGGGCTTCTCCAGTTGTTCCGGAGAGGGTGAGCAGCCTGCCCCGGCACCGGGCGAGGGCCCGGGGACGATTTCATGCCGCCGTAATGTTGCGACCCGCGTCCGGGTCGCAGGACCGAAGGAAGCCCCATGACTGCTGCCCCCCACGTCTTCCGGGCGACCGGTGACGGCCGGCGCGAGACCAACGCCGCCACGGTGCTGCGCACCGTCCTCGACCACGGTCCGGTCGCCCGCCGGACGATCTCCGACCTCTCCGGGCTCAGCCCGGCCGCCGTGTCCCGCCAGTGCACCGACCTCGTAGGCCTCGGCCTGGTACGGGAGTTGCCCGAACTGGTGGCGAGCAGCGGGGTCGGCAGGCCGCAGATCCCGGTCGACCTGCACACCGGGGAGAGCGGCGGGCCGGTCGTGGGCGGTGTCCACATCGGGGTACCCGGTTCGACCTTCGGCCTGCTGGACCTGCGCGGACGGCTGTTGGCCCGTCGCGCCCTCCCGCACGACGGCATGGCGCCCGGGGAGTTGCCGCTCCGGATCGTGCAGGGTCTGCGCGCATTCCTCGGCGACGCGGGCCGCGGCCGGCGCCTGCTGGGTGTGGGCGCGGCCCTCGGAGGCTGGGTCGACCCGGCCACGGGGACGGCCGTGCGGCATGACGCGCTCGGCTGGCACCACCGGCCCCTCGCCGCCGAACTCGCCCGTGGCCTGGGCGGTATCGAGGTACGGATCGACAACCACGCCCGGGCCGTCGCCCAGTCCGAGATCCTCTTCGGCCGGCCCGCGGCCCGCCGCAGCCTGGTCCACCTCTTCATCGGGAACGTGGTCGACGCCGCCCTCGGGATCGCCGGGGTGGTGCATCAGGGGCCGGGGTCCGGCGCCGGTGACGTGGCGCACCTGCCCGTACCGGACTCCACGGTCACCTGCCCCTGCGGGCGCTCCGGCTGCCTGGAGGCGACCGCCTCGAACACGGCCGTCGCGCAGACCGCCGTGCGGCGCGGGATCGTGCCCGAGCCCGACGCGTTCCTGGTGGTGGACGCCGCGGCGGCCGGCGACCGGCGCGCGGACCGGCTGCTGCGTGAGCGGGCCCGCGCGGTCGGCCGGGCGGCGGCCCTGCTCCTGGACGTCCTCAACCCCGACCTGGTCGTGGTCACCGAGCACTCCAGTCTGGTCAATCCGGAGTACCTGGAGGAGATCCGGGGCGCGGCGGTGGACCATTCCCACGTCTGCCAGGACCCCGAACGGATCGTGAGTCCGCATGCCGGGACGGCTGTCATCCCCGTCGCGGCAGGCACCATCCTGCTGAACCCGCTGTTCAGGAGCCCGCTGGCAGCCGCACAGCGCTAACTGCTCGTACGGGGCAGCGAACGGGCTTCGTACCAGGATCCGGACAGACCGGGTTGACCGTCCGGCGAAGCCACTGTCATATTGCTCCCGTGAACCCGGACATGCGCCTCGTCTCCCGCAGGCACGTCGACCTCTGTCGACAGGCCAGCGCGGTCTGTGCCGTCCGCAACTGACCCGGCCCGTCTCTCGCACGGTCCCGTCCCGGTGTTCGCAGCGTCCTGCTGACAGCCCGCCGGTGCAACGGGACTCCCGGCCGGAGCCGGTTCCCCGAGGTCCCGCACCGCATCGGGCCCTGATGCGCCGCACCTCACCCCTCTCCGCTCCGACAGGCATCACCGCGCACCGTCGGCGCTGACCCCTACGTCCTCGAAGTGCCCCCGAACGGTGGCTACTTCAGGTCGTCCCTCGTCGATCGTTCAATTCCTCCCGCAGCGGAACGAACTCATCCGTGCGTCGCGCTGCACCTTCACTCCGACCGTCCCTCACCGTCACAGGCAGGCTTCGATGACCGAGCTGTACCCCTTCACGCCTTCCGGACCCTCCCGGCGCTCCACCCTGCGCGCCGCAGGAGGCGGCACCCTGCTTCTCGGACTGGGCCTGGCGGGCTGCCGCTCGGCGGTGTCGGAGGCCTCGTCCGAACCGCAGGGCGCGAGCGCCGCGCCCAAGCGCGGTGGCGTCCTCAACATCGCTGTCAACAGCGACTTCACGCCCGCCCTGCTGTTCTCCCAGAGCGGGCAGTCCCTCCAGCACCGGCTCATCTACAACACCCTCACCCGCTACGACGACCGCCTCAGCCCGAAGCCGGAGCTCGCCCGCTCCTGGACGTACGCCAAGGACGGGCGCAGCATCACGCTGCGGCTGCGCGACGACGTGACCTTCCACAGCGGCCGCAGGTTCACCGCGGACGATGTGATCTTCGCCGTGAAGAACCTTCAGAACCCGGTGCGAGCAGCTCAGTTGCGGGCCACCGCCGCCACGGTCACCGGCTTCGAGAAGCGCGGCGACCACGAGCTGGTGCTCAAGCTGACGCATCCGGTGAACAACCTCTTCGACTTGTTCGAGTTCATGATCATCGCTGACTCGGAGACCGTCGAGGACGCCGTCACCGGGAAGAAGCTCATCGGCACCGGCCCGTTCAGGCTGACGAAGTGGAGCCCCGGCTCCGGTCTGAGTCTCACCAGGAACGATGCGTACTGGCAGGCCGGCCGCCCCTACCTCGACGGTGTCGAACTACGCGTCATACCCCAGGCCGACGCGTTGATCTCTTCGCTGCGCTCCGGCCAGTCCCAGCTCTCCTTCAACGTGCCCGGCAAGAGCCTCGGCGTCGTCAAGAGCGATCCGCACCTCACCATCAGCGACTACGACACGGGCGGCGGCGCCGTCTACCTCGGGGTCAACACCACCGTCGCCCCGCTGAACGACCGGACCGTACGCCAGGCGCTGGCCTGGGCCGTCGACCGTGACCGGCTGCTCGCACAGACCCTCGGCGGCTACGGCCTCGCCTCCGCCGCCCCCTGGCCCAAGTCCTCGCCCGCCTTCACCGAGGCGCACCGCACCCACTACTCCCACGACCCCGCCAAGGCACGGGAACTGCTGAAGTCGGCCGGGCACAGCAAGCTGGAACTGCCGCTGCTGCACCTCGCGTTGCCCGGCGACACCGCGATCGCCGAATCCCTCCAGTACGACCTCAAGCAGGTCGGCGTCCACGTCACCCTCCAGCCCACCGACCTGGCCACCGGGCAGAAGAAGCTGATCTCCCAGGACATGCCGGCCCTGTGGACCATGGGGCACGGCTTTGCCCAGGTCCAGCCCTCCACCCTCGCTGTCAGCGCCTATCCGTTCAACGAGGCGAAGAACACCTCCAAGTACCGGTCCGCCGCGTACACGAAGGTGGTGCGAGAGGCCTGGACCAAGCCCGAGTCCGGCACGGCCGAGGCCAACGCCCAGCACGAGAAGATCTCCTCCATCCTGCTCGACGAGGCCTTCCTCATCGACCTCGTCGTCCGCGGACAGGTCCAGGTCGCCGCCGACGGGCTGCACGGCGTCACGCTCAACAAGTTCTCGTACCTCAACCTCGACAACGCCTACCTGGTGTGACGTGCGCAGCTACCTGATCCGCCGGCTGCCGTCGGCCCTCCTCGTCCTGCTCGCCG
Organism: Streptomyces poriferorum; assembly: GCF_019399235.1. GTDB lineage: Bacteria > Actinomycetota > Actinomycetes > Streptomycetales > Streptomycetaceae > Streptomyces > Streptomyces poriferorum. The sequence continues at coordinate 15,372 of NZ_JAELVH010000127.1, forward strand.
CCTCCTTCCTGATCTTCACCATCCTGCGGCTCGTCCCCGGGGACCCGGCCACCACCCTCGCCGGTCCCGACGCGGACGCGGCCACCGTCGCCGCGATCCGGGACCGGCTCGGCCTCGACGCACCCCTGCTCTCCCAGTACGCCCACTGGATCGGTTCGCTGCTGACGGGCGACCTCGGCCCCTCGTACGCGATCGGCGGGCAGACCGCCGACCTGATCGGGGACGGGCTCGGCGCCACCACCGAACTGACCGTCGCCGCGCTCCTGTTCGTCGTCCTGCTCGGTACGGCCTTCGGCGTACTCGGGGCCACGTCCCGCAGCCGCTGGATCCGCACCGCGGTCCGGGTGACCACGACCACCGCGCTGGCCGTGCCACCCTTCGTCAGCGGGGTCCTGCTCGTGCTGCTGTTCGCCGTGATCCTCGGCGTTCTGCCCCCGGGCGGCCGGGTCCCCTTCCTGACCGCGCCCGACCTCGCCGTGCAGTACCTGGTGCTGCCAGCGCTCTGCCTGGCCCTGCCCAGCGCCGCCGTCCTCGGCCGCTACCTCAAGGACGGCATCGAACGCGGGCTCGCCGAGGACTACATCCGCACCGCGACCGCCGCCGGAGTCGCCCCGCGCCGGCTGCTGTGGCGCCACGCCCTGCCGAACGCCCTCCCGCCCGTCGTCACCCTGCTCGGCATGCAGGTGGGGCATCTGCTCGGCGGAGCCGTACTCGTCGAGGCGATCTTCGCCTGGCCGGGTCTCGGCCAGCTCGCCGAACAGGGCCTCCAGCGCCGGGACTACCCGGTCGTCCAGGACCTGCTGTTGCTCCTCGTAGCCGTTTTCGTCCTCGTCCAGCTGCTCACGGACCTCGTGTACGCCTGGCTCGATCCCCGGATCAGGTGGGAGTAACCCCATGACCTCGACGACCGACCTCCTCGCCGCCGGCCCGCCGCCGGCCGCCTCCAAGGCCCGCGGCCGGGTCCGCGGCCGCCACCCCTACCGCAGCGCTCTGTCGACCGCCCGCGCCCGCACGGGTCTCGTCCTCGTCGGCGCCGTGGTCCTCGCCGGGCTGCTCGCACCGCTCCTCGCCGGACACGGTCCCACCGACCAGAGCGGCCAGAGCCTCGCCGCCCTCGGCACCCCGGGCCACCCGCTGGGCACGGACGACCTCGGCCGGGACCTGCTCAGCCGAGTCCTCTACGGTATCCGCGCCGACCTCGGCATCATCGCGATCGCCGTCCCCCTGGGCGCCGTACTGGGCTGCCTGTTCGCCCTCGTCGCCGCCGCGCACCCGGTGGCCGACACCGTCGTCCAACGCGTCTTCGACCTCCTCCTCGCCTTCCCGGGCCTGATCCTGGCGCTCGCCGTCACCGCGATCCTCGGCCCCGGGCGCGTCCCCGTCGTTCTCGTCATCGCACTCGCCGAGATCCCCGCCTTCGGGCGGCTGCTGCGCGGCGGGATCCTCGTCCAGCGGGAACGGGAGTACGTCACCGCCGCCCGGGTCGGCGGCAGTTCGGGGCGCCGGGTACTCGTCCGGCACATCCTGCCGAACGCGGCCGACCCGCTCATCGTCCAGATCGCCGTCTCGCTGACTGTCGCCGTCTTCATCGAAGGCGCGATGAGCTTCCTCGGCGTCGGCGTACGGCCGCCGGAACCCACCCTCGGGGCCGTACTCAGCCAGTCCATGCCCTATCTCGCCCAGGCCCCGAACTTCGCCGCAGGACCCCTTGTCACCGTGACCGCGCTCGTCCTCGGACTCTCGCTCATCGCCGAGGCGCTCAACCGGGAGATACGCCGATGACCGCCCAGGAGCTGCTGCAGGTCCGCGACCTCGGCGTCGAGTTCACCAGCCCCGACGGCTCGGCGCTGCGCGCCGTCCGCGGCGTCTCGTTCACCCTGAACCGGGGCGAGACCCTGGCCGTCGTCGGCGAGTCCGGCTCCGGCAAGTCCACCACCGCACTTGCCCTGAACCGGATGCTGCCCGGCACCGGCCGCATCACCACCGGCACGGTCCGACTGGACGGCCGGGACCTGGCCGCCGCCACCGAACAGGAGCTGCGCGCGGTGCGCGGCGCCCGCATCGGCATGATCTTCCAGGACCCGATGACGGCCCTGAACCCCGTCCTGACGGCCGGCCGCCACATCGAAGAGGTCCTTCGCGCGCACGGCAACCGCGACAAGGCGGCGCGAAGAGCCCGAGCCGTCGAGCTCCTGGACCGGGTCGGCATTCCCGAGCCGCACCGGCGCGCCGACGACCACCCGCACCAGTTCTCCGGCGGCCAGCGCCAGCGCATCCTCATCGCCATGGCCCTCGCCGGTGAACCCGACATCTTGCTCGCCGACGAACCGACC
>NZ_JAELVH010000128.1 GCF_019399235.1 Streptomyces poriferorum
GAGCGGCGTCCGGTGCGTGCGATCGCAAGGCGCCGGGACGTCCTCGTGGCGGAGCCACGTGGGCGTTTCGGCAACGCCGCGAGCGTGCGTGCTGGGCGCCGGGACGCCGTCTCCACCCGTCAGCCACCCCCCCAGGGCGCCGAGTGGCGCACGACCAGTTCGGTGGGCAGCACGAGCGGTGCGTCGGGTACGGCTGTGCCGCCGAGGTGGGAGAGCAGCATCCGTGCGGCGGTCTCACCCATCTGCCGGGTGGGCTGGCGCACGGTGGTCAGGGGCGGTTCGGTGTGTTCGGCCATCGGGATGTCGTCGAATCCGACCACCGCGATATCGCCGGGCACGGTCCGCCCCGCGGCGCGCAGCGCCCGCAGCACGCCTGCCGCGGTGATGTCGTTGTGCGCGAAGACCGAGTCGAACTCCGTTCCGGAGGCGAGGAGTTCCTCAACGGCCAGTCGGCCGCAGCGCTCGGTGAAGTCTCCGCGGACGACGAGATCGGTGGGCAGGACGGAGAGGAATCCCTCCAGCCGGTCGCGTACGCAGCCGAAGTGCTGGGGGCCCGTGATGACGACGGGCCTGGTGCGGCCGGCATCCCGCAGATGGCGGGCGGCCGACGCGCCTCCTTCGTGGTTGGTGGTCACGACGGAGGGGAACTCGGGGTGGTGGCCGCGATCGTCGATCAGCACGATCGGCAGGCCGGCGCGGTGCAGTGCGGTGAGGTGATCGAGGGTGTTCTCGGGTTCGACCACGACCAGTCCGTCGAAGGCGCGCGCCGACACCTGGCTGGTGAAGCGCTCCACGGACTCGGCCCCGCGGTTGCAGGTGAAGAGCAACAGCCCGTAGTCGGCGGCCTCGACGGTATCGACGACGCCCTGAAGCACCTCGCCCATCCACGGCCAGGTCAGCGAGGGCACCAGCATGCCGACCGTACGGCTGCTGCCGCGGGCCAGACCGACGGCACCCGAACTGGGGACGTAGCCGAGCTGTGCGATCACTTCACGAACACGGGCGGCCGTCGAACCGTCCACTTCACCCTTGGTGTTGATGACCCGGGACACGGTCGTCTTGCTGACGCCGGCCTCGCGGGCGACATCAGCGATGGTGACACGCATCGGGGACCTCCAGGACACAGCAGGACAGAGCGGCCGGACCACCGGCGGAACCGGTACCGCAACCGGTTCCGGAACCGGTACCGGCGTTGGTGGCGTGAGTTAACCCCGCTGGAACACGACCGTCAATACTTCACGTCGAGATTGGTCCGTACCCATCTCAGGGGTGGCCTGGAACGCGCTTGTGTTCAAGTCCTGAACGCGCAAAGTCTTGACGTGGGCACGTAAGAGCAGTTCACTCCCGTCTCGTCCGACGGCACGTCCCCCACGCTCCCGCCGAGGAAGGCATCAGCCATGATCCGTTCAGGAAGGGCGGCCAGGGCGCTGCTCGCCGCAGTGCTCGCGACCGCCGGCCTCACGGGGCTCTCGTCCGGCACCGCGCAGGCCGCGGGCGAGACGGTGAACATCGCCCTGACCACCACGGACGACGCGGGTGGCCGCCATGTCACCCGGGGTCTCGAGACCCAGACCCCGGTCGCGTTCGGGGCCGGGAACGGGGGCGGCGGCACGAACATCACCATCGACGAGAACACCCGGTACCAGACCTTCACCGGCGGCGGCGCCTCGTTCACCGACACCGCGGCGTATCTGATGAAGAGCAGCGGGGCGCTGAGTCCGGCAACCCGCGACGCCACGATGAAGAAACTGTTCTCCCCCACGGAGGGCATCGGCCTCTCCTTCGTACGCAATCCCATGGGTGGCTCGGACCTCGCGCGTTACGGCTACACGTATGACGACATGCCCGCCGGGCAGACCGACCCGTCGCTCGCGAACTTCTCGATCGCACACGATCTGGTGGATGTGCTGCCGCTGACGAAACAGGCCAGGCAGCTCAACCCGGCGCTGACCACGGTGGCGTCCCCCTGGACCGCCCCGGCGTGGATGAAGGACAGCGGACAGCTGAACGGCGGCTGGCTGAAGGCGGAGAACTACGGCGCGTACGCCGACTACTTCGTGAAGTACCTCCAGGCCTACCGGGACCAGGGCGTGCCGGTCGACTACGTCACCGCACAGAACGAGCCGACGTGCTGCGCCGGCTATCCCTCGATGAGCTGGAACGGCTCCGGACTGGCCTACTTCACCAAGAGCGAGCTGCTGCCGAAGCTGGCGTCGGCGGGGCTCGCCACGAAGGTGCTCGCGCACGACTGGAACTGGGACACCTACGACGCGTACGCGGCGGCCACCGTGGACGACGCGGCGGTGCGCAACCACCCGAACTTCGGCGGGGTTGCCTGGCACGGGTACGGCGGCGACATCGCCAAGCAGACGACGGTGCACAACCAGTACCCGTCGATGGACGCGTTCCAGACGGAGCATTCGGGCGGCACCTGGATAGCCGACCAGCAGCGCGAGGACATGATGAACATCATCGATTACACCCGCAACTGGGCGAAGTCGGTGACCAAGTGGTCCCTGGCGGTGGACCAGAACCGCGGCCCGCACAACGGTGGCTGCGGTACCTGCGACGGGCTCATCACCGTGCACAACGGGGACAGCAGGAGCGGACAGGTCGACTACACCATCGAGTACTACACGATGGGTCACCTGACCAAGTTCGTCCGCCCAGGTGCCGCCCGGATCTCCTCCACCGCCAGTTCCACCGTGCCCAACGTCGCCTGGCGCAACCCGGACGGCTCGAAGGCCCTTATCGCGTACAACGGCGGCGGCTCGGCCCAGCAGGTGACGGTCAACTGGGGTGGAAGCAAGTTCACTTACTCGCTGCCCGCCCGCACCTCGGCGACTTTCACCTGGTCGGGGACGCAGTCCGGGGCCGATGCCTCGTCGGGCGCCCTGTCCGGCCCGGGCGGAAAGTGCCTCGACGCCACGGGCAACACCGGCGCCGACGGCACGCCCGTCCAGCTCTGGGACTGCACGGGCGCGGCCAACCAGCGCTGGACCGTCCAGGGCGACGGCTCCATCCGTACGCTAGGCGCCTGCCTGGACGTGACCTCGGGGTCGACCGCGAACGGCGCGAAGGTCCAGCTGTACACCTGCAACGGTTCCGCGGCGCAGCGCTGGACGTACAACCCTTCAACGGGCGACGTCGTCAACACGGCCGCGGACAAGTGCCTGGACGTGACCGACCGGTCGACGGCGAACGGGGCCCGCACCCAGATCTGGACGTGCACGGGGGCGGCCAACCAGAAGTGGCACCTCGGGTAGCGGACGCGTGCGGGGCGGCCGCGGACCGGGCCCGGTCCGCGGCCGTCGTGCGCCCGCCCTACTCCGTCGGCTCGATCCCGGCGCGCAGCAGCCCGAAGGTGTACGCGTCCTCCAGGGCCTGCCAGGATGCCGCGATGATGTTCTCGGCGACGCCCACGGTCGACCAGTCGGCGGTGCCGTCACCGGTGGTGATGAGGACGCGGGTGGTGGAGTCGGTGCCGGTGCGGCCCTCCAGGATGCGGACCTTGTAGTCCATCAGCTCCAGCTTGGCGAGCTGCGGGTAGATCCGCTCCAGGGCGACGCGCAGGGCCCGGTCGAGCGCGTTGACCGGGCCGTTGCCCTCGGCGGTCGCGACGATGCGCTCGCCCTTGGCCCAGAGCTTCACGGTCGCCTCGTTGGCGTGGGTGCCGTCGGGGCGGTCCTCGACGATCGCGCGCCAGGACTCGATGCGGAAGTACCGGCGTACCCGGCCCTCGGCCTCGGCGCGCAGCAGCAGCTCGAAGGAGGCGTCGGCCGCCTCGTAGGTGTAGCCCCGGAGCTCGCGCTCCTTGACCCGCTCGACGACGCGGCCGATGAGCTCGCGGTCGCCGCCGAGGTCGATACCGAGCTCCACGCTCTTGAGCTCGATGGAGGCGCGGCCCGCCATGTCGGAGACGAGCATCCGCATGGTGTTGCCGACCAGCGCGGGGTCGATGTGCTGGTACAGGTCCGGGTCGACCTTGATCGCGGAGGCGTGCAGCCCGGCCTTGTGCGCGAAGGCCGAGACACCCACGTAGGGCTGGTGGGTGGAGGGCGTCAGGTTGACGACCTCGGCGATGGCGTGCGAGACGCGGGTCATGTCGGCGAGCGCGCCGTCGGGCAGGACCTTCTTGCCGTACTTGAGCTCCAGCGCGGCGACGACGGGGAAGAGGTTGGCGTTGCCGACCCGCTCGCCGTAGCCGTTGGCGGTGCACTGGACGTGCGTGGCACCCGCGTCGACGGCGGCCAGGGTGTTGGCGACGGCGCAGCCGGTGTCGTCCTGGGCGTGGATGCCGAGGCGGGCACCGGTGTCGGCCAGGACGGTGGCGACGACGGCCTGGACCTGCGCCGGGAGCATCCCGCCGTTGGTGTCGCAGAGGATGACGACGTCGGCGCCCGCCTCGGAGGCGGCGCGGACGACGGCCTTGGCGTACGCGGCGTTGGCGCGGTACCCGTCGAAGAAGTGCTCGCAGTCGACGAAGACCCTGCGTCCCTGGGCGACCAGGTGGGAGACGGTGTCGCGCACCATCTCCAGGTTCTCCTCCAGCGTGGTGCGCAGGGCGAGCTCGACATGGCGGTCGTGCGACTTGGCGACCAGCGTGATCACCGGGGCGCCCGACTCCAGCAGCGCCTTGACCTGCGGGTCCTCGGCGGCCTTGCCGCCGGCCCTGCGGGTCGCGCCGAAGGCGACCAGCTCGGCGTTCCTGAACTCGATCTCCTGGCGGGCGCGGGCGAAGAACTCGGTGTCGCGGGGGTTGGCGCCCGGCCAGCCGCCCTCGATGAAACCGACGCCGAAATCGTCCAGGTGCCGGGCGATGGTCAGCTTGTCCGCGACCGTCAGGTTGATGCCTTCACGCTGGGCACCGTCGCGCAGCGTGGTGTCGAAGACATGGAAACTGTCGTCGGTGGGCTTGGCCTTGGTGGTCATGCTGGTCTGACTCCTGTCGGATGAGTGGATCCGGACGATCTGACTCCACTTGCCCCCATCATCCCGCGTGCCTCGTCCCGGCCGGTGGTGAGGGCCGGAAAACAAAAAACCCCTCGCGGGTGCGAGAGGTCTGCGCGCGGGTCTGGGGCACGGTGGCCGTGCCGTACATGGTGGTACGGGACGATCACTGCGGACCGGCGCGCCTGTTGCCAATAATCATGACGAACGAGGACACGGAAGCAGTCTGACACAGGACCGCCTCCGTGCCCGGCCCGTCTCAGGATGCGGGCGTGACGCTCGTCGCCCCGGCGGGCGACGTCTCCTTTCCGTCCCGCACGGCTGCGACCCGGTTCAGATCGATGTCGCGGGTCTCCCGCATGGTCAGGTAGACGATGAGCGAGACCGCGGCGCAGCCCGCCACGTACCAGTAGAAGCCGGACTCGGCGCCGGCGTTCTTGAACCACAGCGCCACGTATTCGGCGGTGCCGCCGAAGAGCGCGTTGGCGACGGCGTACGAGAGACCGACTCCCAGGGCGCGGATGCCGGTCGGGAAGAGCTCGGCCTTCACGCAGGCGTTGATGGAGGTGTAGCCGGTGATCACGACCAGCGCGAGCAGCGCGAGTCCGAGCGCCGGCCAGAACGTGTCGGCGTGCCTGAGCATCGTCATGATCGGCACGGTCAGGAAGGTCGAGCCGATCGCGAAGGTGATCAGCAGCGGGCGCCGGCCGATCCGGTCGGAGAGCATCCCGGCCAACGGCTGGATGCACATGAAGACGAACAGCGCGCAGAAGCTGACGAGCGAGGCGGTGGACTTCTCCATGCCGGCGCTCTTGGAGAGGAACTTCGTGAGGTAGGTCGTGTACGTGTAGTAGGCGACGGTGCCGCCCATGGTGAGCGCCATCACGAGGAAGGCCTCGCGCCGGTGCTGCCACAGCACCTTCAGCGTGCCGCGGTCCTGCTGCTCGGCGGCGCCGGACTCCGCGTACACCTCGGTCTCCAGCATGGAGCGGCGCAGGTAGAAGACGATGCCCGCGCCGAGCGCGCCGACGACGAACGGGATGCGCCAGCCCCAGCTGTGCAGCGCCTCCTCGGACATGTTGCGCTGAAGGAGGATCTGGAGGCCGAGGCCGACGAGCTGTCCGGCGGTCATGGACACGTACTGGAAGCTGGAGGCGAAGCCGCGCTTCTCGGGTGCGGAGGCCTCGGTGAGGTAGGTGGCGCTGGCCGCGTACTCGCCGCCGACGGACAGTCCCTGGAGCAGCCGTGCCACCATCAGCACGGCGACGCCGCCGTACCCGGCGACGTCGTAGGTCGGCGCGATCGCGATCAGCACCGCGGAGGCCGACATGAGGGTGACGGTCAGGGTGAGCGCGGCCTTGCGGCCCCTGCGGTCACCGATCCTGCCGAGCAGCCAGCCGCCGACCGGCCGCATGAAGAAGCCGACGGCGAAGATGCCCATGGTGTTCATGAGGTTGGCGGTCTCGTTGCCTTCGGGGAAGAACGAGTCCGCGAAGTACACCGCGAAGGTCGCGTACACGAACCAGTCGAACCACTCGACCATGTTGCCGGCCGAGCCGACCCAGATTTTCTTCCACTGCTCTCGTCCCATGGTTGGCCACCGTGCCCGAACCGCGGGAAGTCCAACAAGGGTGCAGGGCGCAACGATCGCGCGTACTTACGTACGTTGCGTTCACGAGTGGGTGACGTCAGCCGGCCACGGTCAGCGTCTCCTCGATGAACTCCCCCACGCGGTCCAGCACTTGGTCCCGCCCGGTCCCGGGAAGGCCGACGGCCACATGAACGCTGAAGCCGTCGAGGAGGGCGCGCAGCCGGGTCGCGTAGCGCTCGGCGTCGACCCGTCGGAACTCGCCGCGTGAGCAGCCCTCGGCGAGCAGCGCGACCAGGTCGCGGTGCCAGGCGCCCTCGATCGCGGCCTGCCGGGCACGGGCGGTGTCGTCGGCCTCGCGCGAGCGGTTCCAGACCTCCAGCCAGAGCGTCCAGTGCGGGTCGCGGTGGCCGGCGGGGAGGTAGAGGGCGATGTACGCGTCGAGGCGTTCGCGGACCGTGCCGGGCCGGGACAGCAGCCCGCGCCGCTCGGCCCCGAGCCGGTTCTCGCTCCATTCCAGCGTCTGGAGCAGCAGCTCGTCCTTGGTGCGGAAGTAGTAGAGGAGGTGGCCGCTGCTCATGCCGACCTCGCGGCCGAGCCCGGCCATCGTGAGGCCGTCGAGGCCGCGCGCGGCGACGGTGGCCATGACGGCGGCGAGCACGTCCTCGCGGGGCGGGGCGGTGTTGCGGCTGCGTGGGGCGGTGGGCACGGTTCAGACCTTGGGCTGTTGCTGGGTGATGCAGTGGATGCCGCCGCCCCCGGCGAAGATCGCGCGGGCGTCGACGAGTGTCACCGTACGGGTGGGGAAGAGGCGGCGGAAGATCCCGGCGGCGAGCTCGTCGCGCGGGTCGCCGAAGGCGCACAGGACGACGCCGCCGTTGCAGAGGTAGTGGTTGATGTAGGAGTAGTCGACCCACTCCCCGCCGGCCCGCAGCACGGTGGGCGCCAGGACCTCCACGACCTCCAGCGCACGCCCCTTCGCGTCGGTGGCGGCGCGCAGGATGCGGACGGTCTCCCGGGTGATCCCGTGGTCGGGGTGGGCCGGGTCCGGCTGGACGTGGACGACGACGGTGCCGGGGCGGACGAACGCGGCGACGATGTCGACATGGCCGAGCGTGCCGTACGTGCCGTAGTCGCCGGACAGGCCGCGCGGCAGCCAGATGGCCTTCTCGGTGCCCAGGCGTGCGTGGACCTCGGCCTCGACCTGCTCGCGGCTCCAGTCGGGGTTGCGTTCCCTGCCGAGCTGGACGGTCTCCGTGAGCAGGACGGTGCCCTCGCCGTCGACGTGGATCGCGCCGCCCTCGTTGACGAGCGGTGAGCCGTGCACGGGAACACCGGCGAGCCCGGCGACGGAACGGGCGATGTGCCGGTCGCGTTCCCAGCGGGCCCAGCCCTGGGCGCCCCAGCCGTTGAACGTCCAGTCGACGGCGGCAAGTTCATGGCCGTCGGTGACGAACGTGGGGCCGATGTCGCGCATCCAGGCGTCGTCGAGTGGGCGTAGCGCGAGCTCGATGTCCGGGCCGAGGAGGGCGCGGGCGCTGTCCTCCTGGCCCGGGCCGACGACCATCGTGACGGGTTCGAAGCGGCGGACGGCGTGTGCGACGGCGGCCCAGGCACGGCGGGCCCCGTCGAGTTCGGCGGCGGAGGCGAAGGTGGGGTTGGGGCCGGGCCAGGCCATCCAGGTGCGTTCGTGCGGGGCCCATTCGGGCGGCATGCGGAAGGTCACGGGAGCGCGGGTCCTTACAGGAAGTAGAGCCGGTTGAGGGAGACCGAGTCGGCGGGTTCGGAGCTGAGCGGGTCGCCGTCCAGGGTGACGAGACCGCTGCGTCCGTCCACGTCGACCGTTCCGGTACGGGAGTTGAGGCGCAGGTCGGCGGGGCCGATGCCACGCGTGCCCCGGACGCCGACGCGTCGTCTGCGGGTCGGCATGGCGTCCGCGCCCAGTTGGGTGGCGGCCTGCGAGACGAAGGCGACCGAGAGATCGGCGGCGGTCGCCCCGTACGCCCCGAACTGCGGTCCGAGGACGAGGGGTTCGCAGGTGTCGGTGGCGGCGTTCGGGTCACCGGTGACGCCGTAGGCGGGGAAGCCCGACTTCAGGACGAGTTGCGGCTTCGCGCCGAAGAACTCGGGCCGCCACAGCACGATGTCGGCGAGCTTCCCGGTCTCGATGGAGCCGATCTCGTGCGCGAGGCCGTGGGCGATGGCCGGGTTGATGGTGAGCTTGGCCATGTAGCGCAGCACCCGGGCGTTGTCGTCCCCCGGCCCGTCACCGTCCATCGGGCCGAGTTCGGCCTTCATCTTGCCAGCCACCGCGAAGGTGCGGCGGACGGTCTCACCGGCCCGGCCCATGCCCTGGGCGTCGGACGAGGTGATCCCGATGGCGCCGAGGTCGTGCAGCACGTCCTCGGCGCCCATCGTGCCGGCCCTGATCCGGTCCCGGGCCATGGCGGCGTCGCCGGGCAGGTCCGTCTTCAGGTCGTGGACGGAGACGATCATCCCGTAGTGCTCGGCGACCGCGTCCCGGCCGAAGGGGAGCGTGGGGTTGGTGGAGGAGCCGATGACGTTCGGCACCCCGGCCATCTTGAGGACGTTGGGGACGTGGCCGCCGCCGCAGCCCTCGATGTGGAAGGCGTGGATGGTGCGCCCCTCCAGGACGCGCAGGGTGTCCTCGACGGACAGGCACTCGTTCAGCCCGTCGCTGTGCAGGGCCACCTGGACGTCGTACTCCTCGGCGACGCGCAGTGCGGTGTCCAGGGCGCGGGTGTGGGCGCCCATGTCCTCGTGGACCTTGAAGCCGCAGGCGCCGCCCTCGGCGAGCGCCTCGACGAGGGGCGCCTCGTGGGAGGAGGAGCCGCGGCCCAGGAAGCCGATGTTGACCGGCCAGGCGTCGAAGGCGTTGAAGGCGTGGCGCAGCGCCCACGGCGAGTTGACGCCGACGCCCCAGACCGGGCCGAACTCCTGGCCGATGACCGTGGTCACGCCGGAGGCGAGCGAGGCCTCCATGATGCGCGGCGAGAGCAGGTGGACATGGGTGTCGACGGCGCCGGCCGTGGCGATCATGCCCTCGCCGGACACGATGGACGTGCCCGTGCCGACGACGACGTCCACCCCGTCGAGGGTGTCCGGGTTCCCGGCCCTGCCGATCGCGGAGATCCGGCCCTCGCGGATACCGATCGACACCTTCCGGATGCCCTGCACGGCGTCGATGACCAGCACGTTGCTGATCACCACGTCGCAGGTCTCCCGGACGGCGGCGGCCTTGAGGTGGAGGCCGTCGCGGGCGGTCTTGCCGAATCCGGCGAGGAACTCGTCGCCCGGCTTCTGGGCGTCCGACTCGACCCGGACAATCAGCCCGGAGTCGCCGAGCCTGACCCGGTCACCGGCGCGCGGGCCGTGCACGGCGGCGTACTCGTGCGGGTCGATGCTCATCGCGCGGCCCCCAGGTATCCGCAGGCGTCCGCGCGCCTGAGGGCCTCCTCGCGCGCGCCGGGCGCGTCGAGCGGTCCGTCGACCAGTCCGGCGAACCCGATCGCGACGCGGTCGCCGCCGATGGGCACCAGCCCCACCTCGGCCGACTCGCCGGGCCCGAAGCGGACCGAGGAGCCCGCGGGCACGGACAGCCGCATCCCGTACGCCGTCGCCCGGTCGAAGTCGAGCCGTGGGTTTGCCTCGAAGAAGTGGAAGTGCGAGGTCACGGAGACGGGGACGCTCGCGGTGTTGCGGACGGTGAGGCGTGCGGAGGGCTCGGGCTGCGCGGTCGCGGGCCCCGGCACGACGGCGCCGGGCGCGTCGTCCCCGAGCCCGGCGCCGAGGGGACGGGAGACCACGGCGAGCCGCGATCCGTCGTCGAAGACGGCCTCCACATGGACTTCGGTGACGACGTCGGCGACCCCGGGCAGCACGTCGTCCGGGCCCAGCACCCTGCGGGCGGCCTCGATCGCCTCGGCGAGCCGGCGTCCGTCGCGGGCGGCTTCGCAGACGGTGTCCGCGATCAGGGCGGTGGCCTCGGGGACGTTCAGCTTCAGACCGCGGGCCCGGCGGGCGCGGGCCAGCTCGGCTGCGCCGAACAGCAGCAGCCGGTCGCGCTCGGTCGGGGTCAGTCGCATGGCGGGGCACCTCATGGTCGAGCGGTGTTTGAGCAGCACTCTAACGAGCTGACGGAGGGGTAGGAACCCCTTTCGACCGTCGAGTTTGAGCGGCGCTCTAAAGGTGGCGCGCGAAAAGGGCCGCGCCCGGCGGACGCGGCCCTTCTGCGTAAGGCGGCTTCGTGACTAGCCGAGCGGGTGCATCCAGCCATGCGCGTCCTCGGCGGTGCCGCGCTGGATGTCCAGCAGGCGCTCGCGCAGCCGCATGGTGACCGGGCCCGGCGTGCCGTCGCCCTGGGTCCACTCGCCGCCCGCGCTCTTCACGACGCCGACGGGGGTGATGACGGCGGCGGTGCCGCAGGCGAAGACCTCGGTGAGGGCGCCGTTCGCGGTGTCGTCGCGCCACTGGTCGATGGAGACGCGGCTCTCCTCGGGCTCGTAGCCGAGGTCCGCTGCGAGCCTGAGCAGCGAGTCACGCGTGATGCCCGCGAGCAGGGAGCCGGTCAGGGCCGGGGTGACGATCTTGTTCCCGTACACGAAGTACAGGTTCATCCCGCCGAGCTCCTCGACCCACTTGTGCTCGACGGCGTCGAGGTAGGCGACCTGGTCGCAGCCCTTGGCGGCGGCCTCGGCCTGGGCGAGGAGGGACGCGGCGTAGTTGCCGCCGGTCTTGGCATCGCCCATGCCGCCGGGGACGGCGCGGACACGGTCCTCGGAGAGCCAGATGGAGACGGGCTTCACACCGCCGGGGAAGTAGGCGCCGGCCGGCGAGGCGATGACGAGGAAGAGGTACTCGTTGGACGGGCGGACCCCGAGCCCGACCTCCGTCGCGATCATGAAGGGGCGCAGGTAGAGCGACTCCTCGCCGCCGTGGGCCGGGACCCAGGCCGCGTCCTGGCGGACGAGCGCGTCGCAGGCCGCGACGAACGTCTCGACGGGCAGCTCAGGCATGGCCAGCCGGTTCGCGGAGCGCTGGAAGCGCTCGGCGTTGGCCTCGGGGCGGAAGGTGGCGACCGTGCCGTCGGGCTGACGGTAGGCCTTGAGCCCCTCGAAGATCTCCTGGCCGTAGTGCAGGGTCATGTTGGCGGGGTCGATCGACAGCGGCGCGTACGGGACGAGCTGGGCGTCGTGCCAGCCGCGGCCTTCGGTCCACTTGATCGTCACCATGTGATCGGTGAAGTAGCGGCCGAATCCGGGCTTGACCAGGATCGCCTCGCGCTCCGCGTCGGACAGCGGGTTCGAGGAGGGCTTGAGCTCGATCGTGGGCGTCGTCATGAGTGCGTGTCCTTCACCGGTTTTGTGTGTGTAGGACCACGCCCACGCCAGCTCCTGCCGGACAGGTGCTCGGACGTCCGAGCTTCGCGGCAAGCCACGGTCCCGTTCGATTATCTCTCGCGGGAGGCCGTGCACGAAATGACGTGAATGCGGTCCAGGGTTCGATGGTGACACCCGGGGCCGCACAGGAGAAGCCGCCGGGTGCGTGTGCGACCCGGCGGCTTCGTGAGGGAGTCGTCGGATCAGCCCGCTACGCGTACCGCGAGCGCGTCGCCGATCTCGTCGGTGGTGCGGGCCGTGCCGTCGCGCTCCGCGAGGTCGGCGGAGACGGCGTCCTCGATGCGCACGGCCTGGGCCTCGTAGCCGAGGTGGCGCAGCAGGAGGGCGACGGAGAGGACCGTGGCGGTGGGGTCGGCCTTGCCCTGGCCCGCGATGTCGGGGGCCGTGCCGTGGACCGGCTCGAACATCGACGGGAAGGCGCCCGTCGGGTTGATGTTGCCGGACGCGGCCAGACCGATACCGCCGGAGATGGCGGCGGCGAGGTCCGTGAGGATGTCACCGAAGAGGTTGTCGGTGACGATGACGTCGAATCGCTCCGGCTGGGTGACGAAGAAGATCGTCGCGGCGTCGACGTGCAGGTAGTCGGTGGTGACCTGGGGGTACTCGGCCGCGACCTTGTCGAAGGTGTTCTTCCACAGGTGGCCCGCGTAGACGAGGACGTTGTTCTTGTGGACCAGCGTCAGCTTCTTGCGCGGGCGGGCGGCGGCCCGCTCGAAGGCGTCACGGACGACGCGCTCGACACCGAAGGCCGTGTTGAGGCTGACCTCGGTGGCGACCTCGTGCTCCGTACCGGTGCGCAGCGAACCGCCGTTGCCGGTGTACGGGCCCTCGGTGCCCTCGCGGACGACGACGAAGTCGATCTCCGGGCTGCCGGCCAGCGGGGTCGCCGTGTTCGGGAACAGCTTCGACGGCCGCAGGTTGATGAAGTGGTCGAAGGCGAAGCGCAGCTTCAGCAGCAGCCCGCGCTCCAGGACGCCGGAGGGCACGGACGGGTCACCGATCGCACCGAGCAGGATGGCGTCGTGGCCCTTGAGGGCCTCCAGCTCCGCGTCCGGGAGGGTTTCACCGGTGCGGTGCCAGCGCTGGGCGCCGAGGTCGTACTCCTTGGTCTCCAGCTTCACGTCCTGCGGGAGGACAGCGTTGAGGACCTTGAGTCCCTGGGCCACGACCTCCTGGCCGATACCGTCACCGGGGATCACTGCGAGATTGATGCTGGAAGCCATGTCCGGCACGATACTGCGCGTCCCACCCCATGACATGTCACGTCCACTATACGGACACATGGACAGCTGTACGTGTACCGTTCACCTACTCGACGGCACGCCGTCAGGGAGCGGGTGGAGGTTGTCGCCCATGGACATCCCCCGCTTCGGAATTCCCGAGAAGCTCGCCGACCGCATGAGCATGGCCGAGCAGCACGACTACCTCCGCACCCGGCTGACGCGACGCGGTGTGCTGCGTACGGGTGTGGCGACCGCGGCCGTGGCCGGCGCGGGCCTCGGCACCTCGCTCGCCCCCTCCCCCGCGTACGCGGCACCGTCGGTGATCACCTCGCACAGCTCCACCCGGGTGGACGGTTCGCTGGTCGCACCGTTCGGCCGGCACCTGGCCTACGGCGCCGACCCGAAGACGCGGATGACGGTCTCCTGGCAGGTCCCGTTCGCGGTGCGCCGCCCGTACGTCCGGATCGGCCTCGAGCCGTGGGCGCTGAGCCGGAAGATCGACGCCGAGGTGCGCCACCTCACCACGCCGCTGCTGAACGACGGCAGGATCGCGGCCGCCGAGCAGTTCTACGTACACGCGGCCCTGGAGCGGCTGAAGCCCGGCACGACGTACTACTACGGCGTCGGCCACGACGGCTTCGACCCGGCCGACCCCCGCAACCTGGGCACGCTCGGCACCTTCACCACCGCGCCCTCGCGCGCCGCGAAGTTCACCTTCACCGCCTTCGGCGACCAGGGCGTCAGTTACCACGCGCTCGGCAACGACCAGCTGATCCTGGGCCAGAACCCGGCCTTCCATCTGCACGCGGGCGACATCTGCTACGCCGACCCGTCGGGCTCCGGCCGGACGAGCGACACCTACGACGCGCGCACCTGGGACCAGTTCCTGGCGCAGACGGAGACGGTCTCCAAGACCGTGCCGTGGATGGTGACGACCGGCAACCACGACATGGAGGCCTGGTACTCGCCGGACGGCTACGGCGGGCAGAACGCCCGCTGGACCCTGCCGGACAACGGACCGGACCCGGTGAACCAGCCCGGCGCGTACTCCTTCGTCCACGGCAACGTGGGCGTGATCGCGCTCGACGCCAACGACGTCTCGTACGAGATCCCCGCCAACTTCGGCATCAGCGGCGGCAGCCAGACCCGCTGGCTGGACCGGCGCCTCGGCGAGCTGCGGGCCCGCCACGACATCGACTTCCTGGTGGTCTTCTTCCACCACTGCGCCTTCTCCACGACGAACGCGCACGCCTCGGACGGCGGGGTGCGCGAGGCCTGGGTGCCGCTCTTCGAGAAGCACGAGGTGGACCTGGTCATCAACGGACACAACCACGTCTACGAGCGCACCGACGCGATCCTGAAGAACGCGGTCCGGCGCAGGGTGCCGATCGGCGAGCGCACCGACCCGACGCGGGACGGCATCGTGTACGTCACCGCGGGCGGCGCGGGCAAGGCGCTGTACGACTTCCCCGTGCCCGACAGCTATGAGGGGCATGTCGCGGACCGGGACAGCGTGGACACGTACCACGTGGTCAAGGGCGGCGGAAAGGCCGTCGAGACCGTGGAGTGGTCGCGGGTGCGCTACACCGGCTTCTCGTTCCTCGCGGTGGAGGTGGAGACGGGACGCAACGCACGGATGAAGGTCACCGCGCTCGCCGAGACGGGCGAGCGCATCGACCACTTCGAGATCAGCCGCGGCTGAGAGGCCGGCGCTTTCGAGACCGGCAGCGGCCGGCGGCCGACACTTTCGAAATCGGCCGCGCATCAGTGCCGTCTGCCGGCGAGCGGCTCCGGTTCAGCTCCGGTTCAGTGACCTGTGGAGCCGCCGTTGTCCCTGCGGTCCAGCGCACGCTGCAGGGCGGCGGCGGCATTCTGCCGCTCCGACTCGGTCGGGCGGTGGGTGTGACGGACGCGGCGGCGGACAGTGGTCTCGGCCATGGTGGATCGACTCCTTGAGATCGCGAGGATTTCGAGATCGAAAAATCGTGAACGTGATGTCGAGATCAGGGATTTCGAGGTGCCGGAAGGGGCGGGGAGCAGGCGCCGCAGGGGTTGCCTGCTTCGGGGCGCGCGCTCACGACCGCCAGTCGCTTGATCTAGCGAGACGTTCGGCTTCTACAAAGCTAAGGCAGCCGTGCCGGTCTGTCTCCACAATTACTCGGACTTCCTACTATCTGAGACGGAGGTTTACGCGGGCTCACCCCCCGCTCACTCTCAGCTCCCTGATGAGTGCCCGGACGGCGGGCGATCGTCCCAGCTCAGGGGTGGTGACGTAGCCCACTGAACGCGTCGGCCGCTCCGGCCCGAGAGCAGTGATCGCGACCGTGTCCGGTACTCCTTCCAGGGACGGTTCGGGCATGATCGCCATGCCGAGACCACGGGCCACCATCGAGAGCACCGCTCCGTCGTCCTGCGACTCGATCGTCGCCGGGGCAATCCGGTCCTGTGCGGCCCACCACTCGCGGGCGTACGAGGTGCAGCTCTCCGCCCAGCCGATCGGCACACCGGCGAGATGCTGATCCGTACCGGCGCGGAGAGCCCGTCCGGCGGCCGATGACACGCGGAACCTCACATCACGTCCCCGTCCCGCCAGTCGAAGACCAGCACCTCCGCGGCGGGCGCCCCGCCCGACGGGACCGCGGCGCCTCCGACCCCCCGCACGTACGTGCTGCCCTCCTCCTCCGCCAGCCGCTCCACCCCGTGCGGCCCCTGCACCGCGATCCGCCCCGGCCACACCGTCCAGCCGCGTCCGGCGTACAGGGCGGCCCCGGCAGCCGACGCGGACAGGGCCCCGAAGGCGTACGCCCCGTCGACGACCTCCTCCAGTGCGGCCATGACCCGCCCGCCGAGCCCCTCCCGCCGCCGGTCGGCGCGGACGGCGACGCCCTCGACGTAACCGACCCGGCGGGAGCGGCCCGCGTGGACCACCCGCCGCTGCACGACGCTGCCGTGCGCGAGCAGCCCGCTCGCATCGCGCACGCGGACGTGGATGCCGCCGAGCGTGTGGTCCCAGTCGTCCTCGCTGAACGTGCCCGCGAACGCGGTGTCCAGGAAGGCGTGGATCTCGTCGAGGGCGGCCGGGGCCAGCCGGCAGGTGTGCGCGGTGTGCACGGTCGGATCGGTCATGCTCCCCAGCCTCCCAGGCACCTTCCCCACCAGGTACTCAGCCGGCAGGTGAGTACCCGAACCGTGTCGAAAGACTGTGCGGCGGACGAGAGTTGGTCCCATGAACGGCCTCTACGCTCTCAAGCCCTGGTACGCGGACCGGCTCTCCGGTCTCCGCGCCTCGCTGGTCCGCCGTGAGGTGTCGCCCGACACCCTCACCGCCGCCGGCGTCGTCGCCGCGGCCGGCGGCGCAGCCGCACTCGCCTGGCTGCCCACCGGAATCGCCGCGCTTCCGGTCGCCGCACTGCTCGCGGCCCGGCTCGCCTTCGCCAACCTGGACGGGGCGCTGGCCCGCGACACGGGCCGCACGACCCGGCGCGGCGCGGTGCTCAACGAGCTCGGCGACCGCGTCGCGGACCTGGTCGTCCTGGCGGGTTTCCTGGCGCTCGCCCCGCTGTGGCTGGTGGCCGTCGCCGCGCTCGCGGCGACGCTGCCGTCCTGGGTTTCGCTGGCCGGCGCGGCGGCCGGGGCGCCCCGGCGCAACGGCGGGCCGGTCGGCAAGACCGAGCGCTGCCTGCTGGTCGTGGTCGCCGCGGCGAGCGGCTGGACCGTACCGGTACTGATCGTGATCGCCGCCGGCTCGCTGCTCACGGCAGCGCTCCGGCTGGCCGGGCTGTGGAGGGAACTGGCATGAGCGCCGTACTGATCGCCGAGGAGGCGGCCGCCCGGGCGGTGCCGCTGGTCGCGGGTGTGCTGGGGGCGGGCGGGGTCGCGGTCGCGGTCCTTCCCTCGAAGGTGCGGATGCGCGCCGAACTGCGCAGACGGTGGCGGACCTGGGCCCTGGTCGCGCCCGTCTTCCTGGGGGCGTACTTCCTGGGCGGCGGCGGCACGTACGCGCTGGCCGCGGGGCTCGGGGTGATCGCGGCGAGCGAGTTCGTCCGGATGGCGGGGCTGGAGCGCGGCGACCATGTGGTGCTGGCGGCGGCCGCGGTCGTCCTCCCGGCGCTGGCCTGGCTGGCTCCGGACCTCCTGGACCTGCGGATGGCGGCGCTCCTGCTGGTCGCGGCCGCGCTGCCGTCCGTGCTGGCCGGGGACGACCGCTCGGGCTTCACCCGGACCGCCAGGACCGCGTTCGGGCTGCTGTGGATCCCCGTTGCGCTGACCGGTCTGGTGACGCTCGGCGAGACGGCCGTGGCGGTGGGCCTCGCCGTGGCGCTCGGCGATGTCGGCGCCTGGTGCGGCGGTACGGCGCTGGGCCGGCGCGGCCCGCTCGCCCGGCCGCTGTCGCCGCTCTCCCCCAACAAGACCTGGGCGGGCGTGCTCGGCGCGGCCGTCGCGACGGCCGGA
>NZ_JAELVH010000129.1 GCF_019399235.1 Streptomyces poriferorum
CCCCACGGGCCGCCGCCGCGCAGAGCTGGTCCATGCCGGTGCGGTTGATGCCCTGTTCGCGGAACAGCTGCTGGGACGCGCCGAGGATGCGCTCGCGAGCGCCCCTGCCGCGGCGGCGGCCCGTGGGGCCCTTCTCCAACTCCGTCATGGGGCCATCGTACCGCAGCTGGGTAACGACCGGTGTACATAGTTTGCGTCCCGGCTGCCCGCCCCGTAGCGTAAGCACACAGGACGGTGTACTTAACGTCGTCGTCCCAGGTGCGCACGGCACCATCGACCCGAGGGAATGACTATGGGAAAGCTCGACGGCAAGGTCGCGGTCATCACCGGCGGCACCACCGGCATGGCGCTGGCAGGCGCGAAGCTCTTCGTCGACGAGGGCGCCCACGTCTTCATCACCGGCCGCCGCCAGGACGCCCTGGACGAGGCCGTGAAGCAGATCGGCCGCAACGTCACCGGTGTCCGGGGCGACGCCGCCGACCTGGACGACCTGGACCGCCTGTACGACACCGTCAGGCGGGAGAAGGGGAGCGTCGACGTGCTGTGGGCCAGTGCGGGCGGGGGCGAGCCCGCCGCGCTCGGCGAGATCACCGAGGCCCACTTCGACGCCGCGTTCTCCCTCAACGCCCGCGGCACCCTGTTCACCGTCCAGAAGGCCCTCCCGCTCTTCAACGACGGCGGCTCCATCCTCATGACCGGCTCCAACGCCTCCCTCGGCGCCTTCCCGGGCTGGAGCGTCTACGCCGGCAGCAAGGCCGTCCAGCAGGCATGGGCCCGCGTCTGGCTCAACGAGCTCAAGGACCGCCGCATCCGCGTCAACGTCCTGACCCCCGGCCAGGTCGCTACCGCCAAGCAGGCAGAACTCTTCGACGAGGCCACCAAGCGCCAGTTCGAGTCCCTCATCCCCCGCGGCCGGATGGGCCGCCCCGACGAAATCGCCACCGCCGCCCTCTTCCTCGCCTCCGACGACTCCAGCTACGTCAACGGAATGGAACTCGTCGCCGACGGCGGCACCACCGCCATCTGAACCCGACAACCACCACCAGGGCAGGACACCTCATGAGTAACATCAGCATCATCGGCACCGGGAACATGGCCCGCACCATCGGAGCGCGGGCGCTAGCGGGCGGCAACACCGTCGAGGTCATGGGCCGCGATCAGTCCAAGGCCGCCGACCTGGCCGAGGCGCTCGGCGACGGCGCCACGACGGGAGAGTGGGGCACCGCCCCGGCCGGGGACATCGTCATCGTGGCCCTGTTGTACGACGGCGTGGTGCCGGCCGTCGCCCGGTACGGAGACGCGCTCGCGGGCAAGGTCATCGTCGACATCAGCAATCCCTTCAACCCCACGTTCGACGGGCTGGCCCACCGCGAGCAGACCTCGATCGCGCAGGAAGTCGCCAAGGTGGCCCCGGCCGGCGCCGGCGTGGTGAAGGCGTTCAACACCGTCTTCCGCCATGTCCTGGAGAAGGGCCGGCCCGACGTCTTCATCGCGGGCGACGACGCGCGGGCCAAGGCACGTGTGGAAGCGTTCGTCGAGAGCCTCGGGCTGCGCCCGCTGGACGTCGGCGGACTGGGAATGGCGCACTGGCTGGAAGGAGCGGGCGTGCTCACGGTGGGCCTCGCCAACCACGGGGTGGGAAACCTGGACTTCGCCCTCGGCGTCACCGAACTCCCCGCCTGAGCGCAGGCACCTTCCACCGCGTGGACAGGGAAGGCCCCGACCAGCACTGCACGATGGAAAAGCGCTGGTCGGGGCCCGTCTGCCTAGCACTCGATGATGTTCACCGCGAGCCCGCCCCGCGCGGTCTCCTTGTACTTGACGCTCATGTCGGCACCCGTCTCCTTCATGGTCTTGATGACCTTGTCGAGGGAGACCTTGTGGCTGCCGTCGCCGCGCAGCGCCATCTTCGCCGCGGTGACGGCCTTCACGGCCGCCATGCCGTTGCGCTCGATGCACGGGATCTGGACGAGGCCGCCGACCGGGTCGCAGGTCAGGCCGAGGTTGTGCTCCATGCCGATCTCCGCGGCGTTCTCGACCTGTTCCGGGGTGCCGCCCAGGACCTCGGCGAGGGCGCCCGCGGCCATCGAGCAGGCGGAGCCGACCTCGCCCTGGCAGCCGACCTCGGCGCCGGAGATGGAGGCGTTCTCCTTGAACAGCATGCCGATGGCGCCGGCCGCCAGGAGGAAGCGGACGATGCTGTCGTCCTTCTCCGCCTCGGTGGCGCCGCCGGCCGCGAAGTTCATGTAGTAGTGCAGCACCGCCGGGATGATGCCGGCCGCGCCGTTCGTCGGGGCGGTGACCACGCGGCCGCCCGCGGCGTTCTCCTCGTTGACCGCCATCGCGTAGAGGGTGATCCACTCCATCGCGTGGGTCTGCGGGTCGCCCTCGGCGCGCAGCTGGCGGGCGGTGTTCGCGGCGCGGCGGCGCACCTTGAGGCCGCCGGGCAGGATGCCCTCGCGGGACATGCCGCGGGAGACGCACGCCTGCATGGCGCGCCAGATGTCGAGCAGCCCGGAGCGGATCTCTTCCTCGGTGCGCCAGGCGCGCTCGTTCTCCAGCATCAGGGAGGAGATCGACAGACCCGTGTCCCGGGCGAGGCGCAGCAGCTCGTCGCCGGTGCGGAAGGGGTGCCTGAGCGCTGTGTCGTCGGGGACGATCCGGTCCTCGCCCACCGCGTCCTCGTCCACGACGAAGCCGCCGCCGACCGAGTAGTACGTCTTCTCCAGGAGCGGGGCGCCCTCGTGGTCGTACGCGAAGACGGTCATGCCGTTGGCGTGGTACGGCAGCCTCTTGCGGCGGTGCAGGACCAGTTGCTTGTCGGCGTCGAAGGCGATCTCGTGCATGCCGAGGAGGTTGATCCGGCCGGTGGCACGGATCGCCTCGACCCGGTCGTCGGCCGTCTCGACGTCGACGGTGCGGGGGGACTCGCCCTCCAGGCCGAGCAGCACGGCCTTGGGGGTGCCGTGGCCGTGGCCGGTGGCACCGAGAGAGCCGAAGAGTTCGGCGCGTATCGAGGCGGTGTGGGCCAGCAGGCCCTCGTTCTTCAGCCGGCGCGCGAACATACGGGCCGCGCGCATGGGGCCGACCGTATGGGAGCTGGACGGGCCGATGCCGATCGAGAACAGGTCGAAGACCGAGATGGCCACGGGGTGACTCCTAAGGGTTGGTAGACGCCGTTGTCTGCCGGGTGGTGCGGTACGGGCGGGGTGGGCCCGAAGAGCGGGGACAAGGGATGGGGCACCGCGCTCACTGTTCAGTGTGCGTGGTGCCCCGCCCCAACGTGCAAATCAGCCGGTCCGGCTACTTCACACCGGGGTACAGCGGGAACTTGTCGGCGAGCGCGACGACGCGGGCCTTCAGGTCGTCCGCGTCGTACGACGGCTTCAGCGCCGACGCGATGATCTCGGCGACCTCGGTGAAGTCCTCCGTCTGGAAACCGCGGGTGGCGAGCGCCGGCGTGCCGATCCGCAGGCCCGAGGTGACCATGGGCGGCCGCGGGTCGTTGGGGATGGCGTTGCGGTTGACCGTGATGCCCAGCTCGTGGAGCCGGTCCTCGGCCTGCTGGCCGTCCAGCTCGGAGTCGCGCAGGTCGACGAGGACCAGGTGCACGTCCGTACCGCCGGACAGGACGGAGACGCCGACCTCGGTGACGTCCGGCTGCACCAGGCGCTCGGCCAGGATGCGGGCGCCGTCCAGAGTGCGCTGCTGGCGCTCCTTGAACTCCTCGGTCGCCGCCACCTTGAACGAGACGGCCTTGGCCGCGATCACGTGCTCCAGCGGGCCGCCCTGCTGACCCGGGAAGACCGCCGAGTTGATCTTCTTGGCGAGCTCCTGGGTGGAGAGGATCACGCCACCGCGCGGACCGCCGAGGGTCTTGTGCGTGGTGGTGGTGACGACGTGGGCGTGCGGCACCGGGTTGGGGTGCAGGCCCGCGGCGACCAGACCGGCGAAGTGCGCCATGTCGACCATCAGGTACGCGCCGACCTCGTCCGCGATGCGGCGGAAGGCGGCGAAGTCCAGCTGACGGGGGTAGGCGGACCAGCCGGCCACGATCAGCTTGGGCTTGGACTCCTTGGCGAGGCGCTCGACCTCGGCCATGTCCACGACGCCCGTGTCGTCGACGTGGTACGGGACCACGTTGTAGAGCTTGCCGGAGAAGTTGATCTTCATGCCGTGGGTCAGGTGACCGCCGTGGGCCAGGTTCAGGCCCATGATCGTGTCGCCCGGCTTCAGCAGCGCGAACATCGCGGCGGCGTTGGCCTGCGCGCCGGAGTGCGGCTGCACGTTCGCGGCCTCGGCGCCGAAGAGCGCCTTGATGCGGTCGATCGCGATCTGCTCGACCACGTCGACGTGCTCACAGCCGCCGTAGTAGCGGCGGCCGGGGTAGCCCTCGGCGTACTTGTTGGTCAGGACGGAGCCCTGGGCCTCCATGACCGCGACCGGAGCGAAGTTCTCCGAGGCGATCATCTCGAGGGTGGACTGCTGACGGTGGAGCTCGGCGTCGACAGCGGCGGCGACGTCCGGGTCCAGCTCGTGGAGGGAGGAGTTCAGAAGCGACATCAGGTGGTCCCTTGGGGTCTTTAGTTGCCGGAGAACGCGGTGTACTCGTCGGCGGAGAGCAGGTCGGCGGGCTCATCCGTGACGCGCACCTTGAACAGCCAGCCGCCTTCGAACGGAGCGGAGTTCACCAGCGACGGGTCGTCCACGACGTCCGCGTTCGCGGCCGTGACCTCGCCGGTCACCGGCGAGTACAGGTCGCTGACCGACTTGGTCGACTCCAGCTCGCCGCAGGTCTCGCCCGCGGTCACGGTGTCGCCGACCTCGGGAAGCTGGACGTAGACGACGTCACCGAGCGCGTTGGCCGCGTGCTCCGTGATGCCGATCGTGGCCACACCGTCCTCGACGGCCGACAGCCACTCGTGCTCCTTGCTGTACCGCAGCTGCTGGGGGTTGCTCATGACCTGAATTCTCCTGTACGCGGGGGAGTGCTGATGAACGGTGGTCTTACGGTGTGAGACAGGACTGCGTCACGTACGCAGCGCCCGTCGCGCCCCGTGGTTCTACTTCTGGCGCTTGTAGAACGGCAGAGCCACGACCTCGTACGGCTCGTGGCTGCCCCGGATGTCCACGCCGACGCCCTCGGTGCCGGGCGTGGCGTGCGCGGCGTCGACGTACGCCATGGCGATCGGCCTGCCGAGCGTGGGCGAGGGCGCGCCCGAGGTGACCTCGCCGATGACCTCGCCGTTCGCGACGACCGAGAACCCGGCGCGCGGCACCCGGCGGCCCTCGGCCACCAGGCCGACGAGCTTGCGGGGCGGGGCGGTCTCGGCGCGCTCGGCGGCGGCCTCCAGGGCCTTGCGCCCGACGAAGTCGCCCTCCTTCTCGAACTTCACGACCCGCCCGAGACCGGCGTCGAACGGCGTCAGCGCCGTGGTCAGCTCGTGTCCGTACAGCGGCATGCCGGCCTCCAGGCGCAGCGTGTCGCGGCAGGAGAGCCCGCACGGGATCAGGCCACGCGAGGCACCGGCCTCGGTGAGGGCCTTCCACAGCTGCTCGGCGTGCCCGGGCGCGACGAACAGCTCGAAGCCGTCCTCGCCGGTGTAGCCGGTGCGGGCGATGAGCGCGGGGACCCCGGCGACCGTGCCGGGCAGCCCGGCGTAGTACTTCAGGCCGTCCAGGTCGGCGTCGGTGACGGCGGCCAGGATGGCGGGGGACTCGGGGCCCTGGACGGCGAGCAGCGCGTACGCGTCGCGGTCGTCGCGGACCTCGGCGTCGAAGCCCTCGGCGCGCGCGGTCAGCGCGTCCAGCACGATCTGCGCGTTGCCGGCGTTGGCGACCACCATGTACTCGGTCTCGCCCAGCCGGTAGACGATCAGGTCGTCCAGGATGCCGCCGTCCTCGGCGCAGATCATCGTGTAGCGGGCGCGGCCCACGGAGACGGTGCCGATGTTGCCGACGAGCGCGAAGTTCAGCAGCGCGACGGCCTCGGGGCCGGTGACGGTGATCTCGCCCATGTGGGAGAGGTCGAAGAGCCCGGCCTTCGTGCGGACGGCGTTGTGCTCGTCGCGCTCACTGGCGTACCGCAGGGGCATGTCCCAGCCCGCGAAGTCGGTCATGGTGGCGCCCAGCGAACGGTGCAGGGCATCGAGGGCTGTGAGGCGGGGGGCGGTGCTCATGGATAAAGGCTCCCAGGGCATGACGACGAGGACGATCCCTCCCCATCTGTCATCGGAACCTGAGAGGTTCGCCGAGAGACCCCGCAGGGGTTCGGCTTGCACCTTGGGTGGAGCCGCTGAGCGACTCGCTTTTCAGATCTGCCTCATCCACGCGGTACGGGGCCTGAGAGATTCAAGGGAGGATCTTGCTCCTTCGGCGCCCGGCACGGGGCCGGGACTCTCCCGCGCGGATTCGAGCGGCCTTTATGCAGTTGACGGGGTCATCATCGCACGCATTGCGGGAGAGTGGGGGGCCGGTACCGATGCCGGTCTCCTGAGGGATCCGGCGGGTCGGACGGTTGTGCCGCATTACCTTTTCTTTACACTTCTTGGGCAGGTGTGGTCAGCGACAGGGGGAGGGCGATGACGTTGCAGCGGTACGCGACGACCGCGGGGGTCGCGCACGGCGCACTGCCCGCGCAGCCGGGGGCGCCGGCCAGGGAGATCGTGGGCCCGCACGCGCCCGTCGTACGGGATCTGCGGCAGCGGGACGGGCGCAGCCCGCGCGGCCTGCACTTCGCGGCCGGCGACGTGGTGGTGGTCTCCGGGCTGCCCGGCAGCGGCAAGTCGACGCTCATCGACCGGGCCGTCTCGGCGCACGCCATCGACTCCCAGAACACCAGGGACCGCTGGGCGGCCCGGCTGCCCCGCTTACTCCCCTACGCCCTCTACCGCCCGCTCGTCCGCGTCGCCCACTACTGGGGGCTGTGGCGGGTGCTGCGCTCCGGCGCCTCCGTCGTCGTCCACGACTGCGGCACCCAGGCCTGGGTGCGCGGCTGGCTGGCCCGCGACGCCCGGCGCCGCGGCCACACCCTTCACCTCGTCCTCCTCGACGTCACCCCGCGGACGGCGAGGGAGGGACAGCGCGAGCGCGGACGCGGGGTCTCCGGGTACGCCTTCGCCCGGCACCGCAAGGCCGTGGGGCGGCTGCTGCGGGACACCGAGTCGGGCCTGCTGCCGCTCGGCTGCGCCTCGGCGGTGCTGCTGGACCGGGAAGCGGCGGGCCTGCTGACGCGGATCACATTCGCAGACGCACAGAGTGAGGCCTGAAAACGACCTGTCCGATGGCTGGACAGCCCGTGTGCGACTGTCGGGTATCCGGGGCTGCGGCGTTAACCTCTTGCTGCACGACATGGGGTGAGAGAGGGAGACAGTGGACATTCCGGCACCGGCCGGGCCCCATCCGCAGGGCGGATGGCCGGCCAACGAGCTCGAAGAAGTACTGAGCGCCTCGCTCGGCAGCCCGGAGGCGGGCGGCCGGCTGGTGGAGGTGCTCGGCCGCAGTCACCTCTGGGTGCCCCTGCCCAACGGCGGCTCGCCGGACGCCAACGAACTGGATCTGCCGACGCTGGACGTCGACGGCGCCCCGTACGTCCCCGTGTTCAGCTCCGAACATCAGTTCCTCACCTGTGTCGGCGCGCACATGTCGTTCACCGTGGCCCCCGCACGCGAGTTCGCCCGGGGCCTGCCCCCGCAGCTCGGCATCGCGGTGAACCCTGGCGGTGCGGTCGGCATGCCGCTGCCGCCGCCCGCCGTCGCCGAGCTCTGCCGGACCGGGCGCACCGTGCTGGACGGGCCGGCCAGCGGCGGCCGGGTCCGGCTGTACGAGCCGGACTGGCAGGAGGAGCCCGTCGACTTCCTCTCCGCCGCGGCCGGTGAGTTCGAGGGGAGCGGTGTCGTGCTCAGCGCCCGCCGCGCTCTGGCCAGCATCGAGGGCGGCGACCCCGTCCTCTTCGTCGGCATCGAGTTCTCCACCTGGGACGGTGCCGGACGCAACGCCCCCATGGACGCCCTGGGACGGGCCCTGGGGCGCGTCGAGGTGCCGTGGCCGGTCAACCTGGTGCTGCTCGACGTCGCGCAGGACCCGGTCGCCGACTGGATGCGGGCACGGGTGCGCCCCTTCTACCAGCGCGCCGCCGAGTAGCGGTACGGCACGGGGACCGGCGCCGCGGGACGACGGCCCGGTCCCGCGGAGTCAAGTCGGTGTCAGGGCCGCCGCATAAGCTGGTTTGATGGCTGGTGCCTCGGCACCGAGCCGTCCCCGAGAGCCCGGGAGCGGCAGCCGAGACGTTGGATCGAAGAGGGGCGGGACCCAGGGTGAGTGCGGCAGGCAGCGCGGCGGCCGGGCAGGTCGAGCACATGCTGCGCCAAGTGACGCCCGGGCGCTACGACGCGTACGAGGCACTCCTCCAGGCACTGGCGGCCGACCGGATCTGGATGCTGCTCTGGCACGGCCGGGCCGGCTCGCCCGACGCCCAGTACGGGAACATGGAGATCGACGGCCTCGGTTACGCCCCCTGTGTCACCTCGGCCCAGGAGCTCTCCGCCAGCGGCTGGAACCGCGACCACGAGGTCGTCAGCGGCCGCGACATCGCCCGCGCCCTGTTCCCCGACCGCTGGGGCATCTGGCTGAATCCGCACGCCCCGGGCGGCGGAGTCGGCATCCCCTGGCTCGACCTGCGCCGGATCGCCACCGGCCTGGACCGGATGCCCGCCGGTCCGCTGCGGATCAGTGAACCCGCCATCGAGATCGCGCAGTTCTACGCGCAGCTCACGCAGCACGCCCACCACACCCCCGCGATCCGCTCGCTGCGCCGTGCCTGGGTGCAGCCCGCGCTCGGCGCCCCGTACCTCGCCATCGGTCTCGATCTGTACGACACGAGCGGCCCGTCCGTCGACGCCGTACGGGCGATGATGCAGCAGTCGATCGGCACGGTCCCGGAGGGACTCCCGGTGTCCACCGTCGCGATGGCCGACGAGTACGACCCGGTCGCGATGTGGCTGCGCGTCAACTCCCGTCCGTTCTACGACCGCGAGCCGCACGCCCCGGCCGGCCGGGGAGCGGCCGTCGCTCCCGGTTACGGATACCCGCAGGCACCCGGCCCCGCCCCGCGCGCCTACTAGGCCCGCCCGGGCCCGTCCCCAGGACCGGACAAACGGCCCCTCGTTGGACAAGGCGCCCGCCGCAGTCACCCAAATCGACACCCAATAGCGTCTGTTGGGCGTCATGTCCGTTCTGGTGGATTAGCGGCCGAGTAGTCCGCTCACTCGATCAAGCTGTCCGGATAACGGAAGATCACTCAACGCATCACGGTTGAGCAAACATTCCCCGTCAGGTCTGGCGGGTGATCGCAAAAGGGCTGAAGACTCCACGGAGCAGGTGCTCCATGCCCTTCGCGCCCCACTCACGAGCAGGGTCCGTCCGGCCGCGCACCGTCGCACGATTCAGGTTATGAAGAAGCCGCTACAGCGGCGGTCATGGGCCGGCCACCGCCGGCCGAGAGGGGTCTCCAGCGCAATGACGGCACCTATCGAGACCACCAGGGCGGATGCACAGCCCGAAGCGGTGCTGGAAGGCGCAGGCCGTAAGGAGATCGAAGGCCGCTCGCTCGGCCGCATCGCCTGGACCCGCTTCAAGCGGGACAAGGCGGCCATGGCCGGTGGCATCGTTGTCGTGCTGCTGATCCTCGCCGCCGTGCTGTCCAAGCCGCTCCAGTCGCTCCTGGGGCTCGACCCCAACGCGTTCAACCAGAGCCTGGTCGACCCCGTCATGCTGGCGCCCAAGGGCGACTTCGGCGGGATGAGCCTGGACCACCCGCTCGGTGTCGAGCCGCAGACCGGCCGCGACATCCTCGCGCGCATCCTCGAAGGCTCCTGGGTCTCCCTCGTGGTCGCCGTCGGTTCCACGATGCTGTCCGTCGTCATCGGTGTCGTCATGGGCGTCGTGGCGGGGTTCTACGGCGGCTGGGTGGACGGCGTCATCAGCCGGCTGATGGACACCTTCCTCGCCTTCCCGCTGCTGCTCTTCGCGATCTCCATCTCCGCCTCCCTCCAGGGCAACGCCTTCGGGTTGGAAGGGCTCACGCTGCGGATCGCGGTCCTGATCTTCGTGATCGGCTTCTTCAGCTGGCCCTACATCGGCCGCATCGTCCGCGCGCAGACCCTGTCGCTCAGGGAGCGCGAGTTCGTAGAGGCGGCCAAATCGCTGGGCGCCCGCGGACCGTTCATCCTCTTCCGCGAGCTGCTGCCCAACCTGATCGCGCCGATCCTCGTGTACGCGACGCTGCTGATCCCCACGAACATCCTCTTCGAGGCGTCCCTGTCCTTCCTCGGCGTGGGTATCGCGCCGCCGCAGGCGTCCTGGGGCGGCATGCTCACCCAGGCGGTCGACCTCTACGAGGTGGACCCGATGTTCATGGTCATCCCCGGTATGGCGATCTTCATCACCGTGCTGGCCTTCAATCTGCTGGGGGACGGGCTGCGTGACGCACTCGACCCTCGTGGCAAGTAATCGCGGCAATGCCGCACTGGACTAGCGAGGGGGCTTTCCTCACCATGCAGAACAGAAAGACAGCAGCCGCCATAGCGGTGGCCGTAGCGGTGTCGCTCGGCGCCTCGGCGTGCAGCAGCGACTCGGACAGCGGCGGCAAGGGCGGTGGCGGCGGCAACGCCAAGGCCGACGCCGGCCTGTCGAGCATCGTCAACGCGAGCGACAAGAAGGGGGGGACGGTCACCTACGAGCACAGCAGTGGCCCGGACTCCCTGGACCCCGGTAACACGTACTACGGCTGGGTGCAGAACTTCGCCCGCCTGTACGCGCGTTCGCTGGTGACCTTCAAGCCGGCCGCCGGCAAGGACAGCCTGCAGGTCGTTCCCGACCTGGCCACCGGCCTCGGCAAGGCCAGCGCGGACGCCAAGACCTGGACGTACACGCTCCGTAAGGGTGTGAAGTTCGAGGACGGCACCGAGATCACCTCGAAGGACGTCAAGTACGCCGTCGAGCGCTCCAACTTCGCGCCGGAGGCCCTGTCCAACGGCCCGACGTACTTCAAGGCCTACCTCGAGGGCGGCGACAAGTACAAGGGTCCGTACAAGGACAAGTCCCCCGAGGGTCTCAAGTCCATCGAGACCCCGGACGACCAGACGATCGTCTTCCACCTGAGCAAGCCGTTCGCGGACATGGACTACCTCGCCGCCTTCTCGCAGACGGCGCCGATCCAGCAGAAGGCCGACACGGGCGCCAGCTACGTGCAGAAGATGGTCTCCTCGGGTCCGTACAAGTTCTCGGCGTACGACGAGAGCAAGGGCGCGACCCTCGTCCGCAACCCGGAGTGGGACGCCAAGACGGACCCGATCCGCAAGGCGCTGCCGGACAAGATCGAGCTGAAGTTCAACGTCAACCCCACCACGGTTGACGACCACCTGCTCAACGACGTCACCACCGCGGACATCGCGGGCACGGGTCTGCAGTCCAAGACCCAGCCCAAGGTCCTCGTCAAGGCGTCCGAGAAGGCGAAGACGGACAACCCGTACGCCGGCGCCCTCCAGTACCTGGCGCTGAACGTCAACGTGAAGCCGTTCGACAACGTCGAGTGCCGCAAGGCCGTCCAGTACGCCGTCGACAAGCAGAGCATGGTCGACTCGATCGGCGGCTCGGTCAAGGGCGACCCGGCCAGCACGGTCATCCCCCCGACCGTCGCCGGTTACAAGAAGTTCGACCTGTACCCGAGCGAGGGCAGCAAGGGCGACGTCACCAAGGCCAAGGAGCACCTGACCAAGTGCGGTCAGCCCAAGGGCTTCAAGACCACGCTGACGGCGCGTTCCGACCGTCCTGACGAGGTCACGGCCGCCACGCAGCTCCAGGGCAGCCTGAAGGCGATCGGTATCACCGCCGAGATCAAGCAGTTCCCGGCGGACAAGTACTTCACCGACTTCGCGGGTGTCCCGAACTGGGTCCACAAGAACAACGCGGGCATGATGATGATGGCCTGGGGTGCCGACTGGCCGACCGGCTTCGGTTTCCTCGACCAGATCGTGAACGGCACGGCCATCAAGCCGTCCGGCGGCACGAACCTGATGGAGCTCAACGACAAGGGGATCAACGAGCTCCTGGTCAAGGGCATCGGCACCGTCGACACCACGGCGCGTAACGCGACGTGGGGCGAGGTCGACCAGAAGGTCATGGAGAACGCCTCGGTCGTTCCCCTCTTCTACCGCAAGAACCTGCTGTACCGCCCGGCCTCCGCGGCGAACGTGACCGTCACCGACGCGTACCTCGGCATGTACGACTACGTGCTCATGACGTCCACCAAGTAACACCTGTTCATCAAAAGCATCCCCTGAAAGGCAGGTGAAGGCGCCGGGCCGGCGGGCGTGACCCGTCCGCCCGCCCGGCGCCGCACGGCTGTGGCTGCGTACATCATCCGACGCGTATTCGCCGCGGTGTTGCTGCTGCTGGTGGTCAGCGCAGTCACGTTCGCGATCTTCTTCCTGGTGCCCCGCCTCGGCGGGCAGACCCTCGACTCCATGGCCGCCCAGTACGTCGGCAAGAGCCCCGACCCCGACGTCATCGCAGCGGTCAAGAAGAACCTGGGGCTCGACCAGCCCCTGTACCTCCAGTACTGGCACTTCATCAAGGGCATCGTCGTCGGTGCCGAGTACCAGTTCGGCCCCGACCCCGTCACCTGCAACGCGCCCTGCTTCGGGTACTCGTTCAAGACGCACACCGAGATCTGGCCGCAGCTCGTCGACCGCATCCCGGTCACGCTCTCGCTGGCCGTCGGTGCCGCCGTCATCTGGGTGATCTCGGGTGTCGCGATCGGTGTCGTCTCCGCACTGAAGCGGGGCTCGTTCTTCGACCGCATCTCCATGGGTGTCGCCCTCGCCGGTGTCTCCCTGCCGATGTTCTTCACCGGCCTGGTGGTCCTGGCGCTCTTCGGCAACGGGGAGTACGTACCGTTCACCGACGACCCGGTCGCCTGGGCGAGCAGCCTGGTCCTGCCCTGGTGCACACTCGCCCTCCTCTACTCCGCGCTCTACGCCCGGCTCACCCGGGCCGGGATGCTGGAGACGATGGGCGAGGACTACATCAGAACCGCGCGGGCCAAGGGCCTCAAGGAACGCAAGGTGGTCGTCAAACACGGGCTGCGCTCCGCGCTCACCCCGCTGGTCACGATCTTCGGCATGGACTTCGCACTGCTGCTGGGCGGCGCGGTCATCACCGAACGGGTCTTCTCCTTCCAGGGCCTGGGCGCCTTCGCCATCCAGGGCGTGACCACCGCCGACCTTCCCAAGGTGATGGGCGTGACCCTGGTCGCCGCCTTCTTCATCGTCATCTGCAACCTGCTGGTGGACCTCGTGTACGCCGCGATCGACCCCCGGGTGAGGCTCTCATGAGCGGCGCAACCAAGAAGGACTCCCAGGCAGCGGACGCCGTCCCGGCTCCGCGGTCCGGCGACGACCACGCGTTCCTCTCCGTACGCAACCTCAGCGTCCACTTCGACACCGACGACGGCCTGGTCAAGTCCGTCGACGGCGTCAGCTTCGACCTGGAGGCCGGCCAGACCCTCGGCATCGTCGGGGAGTCCGGCTCCGGCAAGTCCGTGACCTCACTGGGGATCATGGGCCTGCACACCTCGGAACGTGCCCGGATCGGCGGCGAGATCTGGCTCGACGGCGAGGAGCTCATCGGTTCGGGCCCCGAGCGCGTACGGAAGCTGCGCGGCCAGAAGATGGCCATGATCTTCCAGGACCCGCTCTCCGCCCTGCACCCGTACTACAGCATCGGCGCGCAGATCGTGGAGGCCCACCGGGTCCACAACAAGGTCGACAAGAAGACGGCGAGGAAGCGCGCCATCGAGATGCTCGACCGCGTCGGCATCCCCGAGCCGCACCGCCGCTACGAGGACTACCCGCACCAGTTCTCCGGCGGCATGCGCCAGCGCGCGATGATCGCGATGGCTCTGGTCAACAACCCGCAGCTGCTCATCGCCGACGAGCCGACGACCGCCCTCGACGTCACCGTCCAGGCGCAGATCCTCGACCTCATCCGCGACCTGCAGAAGGAGTTCGGCTCCGCGGTCGTCATGATCACCCACGACCTCGGTGTGGTCGCCGAGATCGCGGACAGCCTGCTCGTGATGTACGCGGGACGGTGCATCGAGCGCGGCACCGCCGAGAAGGTGTTCTACGAGCCGCAGCACCCCTACACCTGGGGTCTGCTCGGCTCGATGCCGCGGATCGACCGTGAGCAGACCGAGCGGCTCATCCCGGTCAAGGGATCGCCGCCCAGTCTCATCAACGTCCCGTCGGGCTGCGCCTTCCACCCGCGCTGCCCGTACGCCGACGTCCCGCCCGACAACATCACCCGCACCGAGCGTCCGGAGCTGCAGCAGGTCAGCGACGGGCACTACTCCGCGTGCCATATGTCGCGCGAGCAGCGCGAACGGATTTGGACCGAAGAGATTGCGCCGAAGCTGTGACTGAGCTGAAGAAGAAGACTCCCGCGCCCGCCGCGGCCGGGTCGGACGGGTCCGGTCCCGAGCCGCTCCTCAAGGTCGACGGCCTGGTCAAGCACTTCCCGATCACCAAGGGCATCCTGAAGCGCAAGGTCGGCGCGGTCCAGGCCGTGGACGGGCTCACCTTCGACGTGCGCCCCGGTGAGACCCTGGGCGTCGTCGGTGAGTCGGGCTGCGGGAAGTCGACCATGGGCCGGCTGGTGACCCGGCTCCTGGAGCCGACCGGCGGCAAGGTCGAGTTCCAGGGCCGCGACATCACCCACATGTCCGCGGGGAAGCTCCGGCCGATGCGCCGCGACATCCAGATGATCTTCCAGGACCCGTACGGTTCGCTGAACCCGCGCCACACGGTCGGCGGCATCGTCGGCACCCCCTTCCGGCTCCAGGGCGTCAAGCCCCAGGACGGCGTGAAGGCGGAGGTCCAGCGGCTGCTGGAGCTGGTCGGGCTCAACCCCGAGCACTACAACCGCTACCCGCACGAGTTCTCCGGCGGTCAGCGTCAGCGCATCGGCATCGCCCGGGCGCTCGCGCTGAAGCCGAAGCTGGTCGTCGCGGACGAGCCGGTCTCGGCGCTGGACGTGTCGATCCAGGCGCAGGTGGTGAACCTGCTGGACGACCTCCAGGACGAGCTCGGGCTCACGTACATGATCATCGCGCACGACCTCTCGGTGATCCGGCACGTCTCGGACCGGATCGCGGTCATGTACCTCGGCAAGATCGTCGAGCTCGCGGACCGCAAGTCGCTGTACGAGGCGCCGATGCACCCGTACACGAAGGCGCTGATGTCCGCGGTGCCCGTGCCGGACCCGCGCCGGCGCGGTGCCAAGAGCGACCGCATCCTGCTCAAGGGCGATGTGCCGTCGCCGATCTCGCCGCCGACCGGCTGCCGGTTCCACACCCGGTGCTGGAAGGCCACGAAGATCTGCGGGACGACCGAGCCGCCGCTGCTCCAGCTGAAGACCGGACACCAGGTGGCCTGCCACCACCCGGAGAACGGCGAGGACTTGGCACCCGGGGACGCTCCGCTGGTCGCGGACGTCATCACGGTGAAGTCGACTGCCGCGACGGCGCCGGCCGCGGAGGCGGACGAGGCGGGCACGGTGGCTGAGGAGGCTACGGAGCCCGAGGCGTCCGCGGAGGCCGCCGCGCCGGAAGCCTCGGAGGGGCCGGCCACGCCGGAGGAGTCCGCCGAGGCCGCGCCCGACGGGGACGGCGACGGCGAATCCGGCGGCAAGGCTTCCGCCGCGACACCCTCGGAAGCCTCCGAGGACAGCCCCAAGGAGTAGGACCGGGACAATTGCCCGGTGCTCAACGAACTGTTCACGCCCTCCGTCCAGCATGCGCTCGACATCGTCGGAATCTTCGTCTTCGCGATCTCCGGCGCTCTGCTCGCCGTACGCAAGAACTTCGATGTCTTCGGCATCGCGGTGCTCGCCGAGGTGACCGCGCTGGGCGGGGGGCTGTTCCGTGACGTGATCATCGGTGCGGTGCCGCCCGCCGCCTTCACGGACCTCGGCTACTTCACCACCCCGCTGCTCGCCGCCGGCCTGGTCTTCTTCCTGCACCCGCACGTCGAACGGATCCAGGTCGGCGTCAACGTCTTCGACGCGGCCGGCCTCGGGCTCTTCTGCGTCACGGGGACGGTGAAGGCCTACGACTACGGCCTCGGGCTGACCGCGTCGGCGGCGCTGGGCCTGACCACCGCGGTCGGCGGCGGTGTGCTGCGCGACGTGCTGGCCAACGAGGTGCCGTCACTGCTGCGCTGGGACCGCGATCTGTACGCGGTACCCGCCATCGTCGGGGCGGTCATGATCGTGCTCTGCATCCGCTTCGACGCGCTGAACGCCTTCACCAGCGGCTGCGCGGTGGTCACCGCGTTCGCTCTGCGGATCCTGGCGCTGCGCTACCACTGGCGCGCCCCGCGCGCCTACAACCGGCGCTCGGCGACGCCGGACGAGGGTTAGGGCGTGTCCTGGGGCCTCTCGTTCGCACCAGAGGCTGGGCTCGATCCGAACGAACGGCCCCAGGGCCTTCCGTCCCATGAGTCGCACCCATGAGTCGCACCCATGAGTCGCAGAAAAAGCTACCGCTCAGTAACGGGATCGATGTACGGTGCCTGCATGGCACAGGCAGCAACGCAGGCGGCACCGACCGCCCAGGCATCCATCGGGGACAGCGAGTTCGACCGGGACACCGCCGTCACCCTCCGCGAGGAAGGCGTCTACGACGCCGAGCTCTCCGCGGGCTGGACGATCATCCACGCCGTCAACGGCGGCTATCTGCTGGCCATGCTCGGCCGCGCCCTCGGCGAGGCCCTGCCGCACGCGGATCCCTTCTCGGTCTCGGCGCACTACCTCACCGCGTCCGTCCCCGGCCCCGCGGTGATCCGTACCCAGACCGTCCGCAGCGGGCGCACCCTCTCCACCGGCCAGGCCTCCCTCTTCCAGTACGCCGAGGACGGCACCGAGGTCGAGCGCATCCGCGTCATCGCCACCTACGGCGACCTGGACGCCCTGACCGACGACATCCGCACCTCGGCCGAGCCTCCGGCCATCCCGCCCCGCGAGCACTGCCTCGGGCCGTCGGACGGCCCCGCCCCGATCCCCGGCAGCTCCGCCATCACCGAGCGGCTCGACATCAAGCTCGACCCGGCGACCATCGGCTGGGCCATCGGGCAGCCGTCCGGCAAGGGCGAGATGCGCGGCTGGTTCGGGCTGGCGGACGGCCGCGACGCCGACGCGCTCTCGCTGCTCCTGACCGTGGACGCGCTGCCGCCGACCTCGTTCGAGCTCGGGCTCAAGGGCTGGACCCCGACCATCGAGCTCACCACCCACATCCGCTGCCGCCCGGCCCCGGGCCCCCTGCGCGTCTCCATCACCACCCGCAACCTGGCGGGCGGCTTCCTGGAGGAGGACGCGGACGTCTGGGACAGCGCGGACCGTCTGGTCGCCCAGTCCCGCCAGTTGGCCCGCGCACCGCGCAGCTGACACCTGGGGCCTCTCGTCCGGGGCGGCCGGGTCGGGCCGGGTCGGGCCGGCCGCCCCGGACGAGAGGCCCCAGGTGTCAGCTGCGCGGTGCGCGGG